>JBDRQV010000144.1:0-6721 GCA_043826105.1 Nanobdellota archaeon
CTGCTTTTAATGTATTGAGGATTATAGGAAACTTTTTCTCTAAGAATGATTCTTCTAAAAAACCACCCTCTAATAATCTTTGGGCGTTGTCAAGAGCTTTTACTACCAATTCGTTCTTTTCCTTGGTTATAATTATGGCTGCTTTTTTTCTTAATACGCCCAAACATACATTAAGCTCTTCTTTTGTAATGCCTGATTTGTCCCTAATCTGATCCATAGTCATCGTCTTTTTTCCTAATGCTAACAAAAATCTCTTTTCAGGCAGACCGTCTTTGATATAACCTTGGCCGTTTTTACTTAAGTTAACCAGATCTTCTATCTCCTCATGCAGTTTAATCACTTCTTTATTCTCCAACCATTGTAATGCACGCATCACTTCAACATCTTTTAACTTGGATTGAGAAACAATATCATCAAAATTGGTAAATCTATCTAAAAGAGGCAATACCTTTCTTTCCAGAGGATGGAGTTTGTCTATAATTTTTTTAAGTCCCATATCAATACTCCCTAGGATAGCTACCCAATATCTTCAAAAAGAAGTCTTTTTCAATATCTTTAAATGCTTCTTTAAGGTCTTGGTCTAACCTGTGGCCCTGTAAATCGATGTAAAATATGTAATCGCCTAATTTTCCCTTTGATGGTCTTGATTCTATCTTGGTCAGGTTAATCTTTTTCTGAGAAAAAACGCCAAGTAAGGAATATAATAATCCTGGCTTATCTATCTGGGGATAGATGGTTATGGATGTACGATCCCTATTGGTAGGTTTTGTGAATTTCTTGCTTATGATTATAAACCTTGTTACATTAAACTGATTATCTTGTATATCTTTTTTTATTATTTTAAGTTTATATATGTCTGCTGCCTGTTTAGGAACAATTGCTGCGGTGGTTTCATCTGCTTGTTTAGCAACCATCTCTGCTGAAGCTGAATTTGAACTTGTCTGGACTATATCCACACCTGGAAGATTTTTTCTGATAAACTTTTCACATTGTTCATATGTGTGAGGATGAACATAGAGTGTCCTGATGTTTTTCATCCCATCGTGCCCTACAAGATTATGATTTATTTTGAGTATTATCTCCCCGATTATATTCAGATCAAATTCCATAAGACCGTCTAAAGACAACCCAACTGTTCCTGAAACAGAATTTTCAAGTGGGATAACCCCTTCATCTGATTCGTCGTTAGATACTGATTCAAAAACATCCCAAACTGTACTCTTGAAAAGTATTTTGGCTTTTTTGTTTCTTTTCAAAACTGCTTCGTGGCTAAATGTCCCTTCTGGACCAAGCGTCGCAATCTTCATTTTTTTCTCCTGACTAATTTATCTATAAGGTAGTTGCTGTATTCTTCAGCTTCTTTTTTAAAATCACCTAGATAATCTGCTGCTTCATTAAAATAGTTTACAAAACCGTCTATATCTTTATCCTGGATTTTTTTCAGCAATATTTTTGAAGTGTTAATATACGTCCTGATCGCTTTTTTTGCTTTGGGATTCAATATCTCTATATCTGCATATAATCTTGGATCTTGGTTGAGTATTCTGCCGACCATGTCTAATCTTAATTTGTATATTGGGCTGCTAAACTTTTGGCTTTCCTTAACACTGATATCCAGGTCTTTAAGCGTGTGTGCTATGGTTATAGAACTAAAATGAACAACTCCCTGTATGACTGCCATCATCTCATCGTGATGTTTTGGAGTGGTGATCTTAAGTTTTGCCTGGTTGTCCCTTAATATCTTTTCTAACCATAAAAACCATTTTTTTCCCCTACCCTTACATAAAATCATTGTCTGGTTTTTGATTGAACTTACGCTTGGACCAAAAACCGGATGTGTACCTACTACTTCTGCTTTAGAATATTTTTTCATGGCCTTGACAGGCTCTTCTTTTATAGAAGTGAGGTCCATCAACAAAGCATCTTTCCTTATCAACGGCCCAACCTTCTTAATCACCTCAAGAGTAGAATGGATGGGTACACTAATAACCACCACATCTGCCTTTTTAGCACATTCTTCATGGCTTATTTCTGTCGTTCTTCCAGCTATTAAAACTTCGCAGCCATTATTTTCAAAAAATCTCTTGAACCACTGACCCATCTCTCCGGTTCCGCCGATGATTCCTACTGTTATTTTTTTCATCTTATCTGTTTTTGTTTCAAAAATGCATCTGCCAGCACTATAGCCACCATGGATTCAACAACTGGAACTACCCTTGGACAAATACATGGATCGTGCCTTCCCTGAATCTTTATGTTCGCTTTATTACCTTTAATATCAACTGTTTGCTGCTCTTTAGATATAGATGGAGTTGGCTTGACTACTACTCTAGCAACAATAGGCATGCCGTTACTTATCCCTCCCTGTATTCCGCCAGCATTATTTGTTTTTGTAACTATTTTGCCTGACTGCTTTATAAATTCATCATTAGCCTGACTTCCCTTCATCTTAGCAAAATCAAATCCTGTACCAAATTCTATACCTTTAACTGCAGGTATGGATATAAGTGCCTTTGCCAGATCAGCATCTAACTTATCAAACACCGGATCGCCCAGACCTGGAGGTACATTGTATGCTATCACCTCAACAATGCCGCCTAATGAGTCGCCGTCTGATTTTGATTTAGCAATGGCGTTGCCCATAAGCATAGCTGCTTCTTTATCAGCACACCTTACATCATTCTTATATATCTCTTTTTCATTGAATTTAACTGATTTGATGCCTGCTATCTCTTTTGTGTGAGCTATTATCTTTATGCCGTTATCTGATAATATTTTTTTTGCTACTGCGCCTGCTGCAACTCTTGCAACTGTTTCTCTGCCAGATGCTCTTCCTCCTCCCCTATGGTCCCTTATACCATATTTTGCAAAATATGTAAAGTCTGCGTGACCAGGCCTGAATATTTTTTTGATATTATCATAGTGTGATGAATCAGCATCCTTATTATATATCAATAAACATATGGGGGTGCCTGTTGTCTTTCCTTCAAATATACCTGATAGGATATGAACTTTATCTTCTTCTTTTCTTGATGTTGTGATCTTGCTCTGCCCTGGCTTTCGCTTGTCCAGTTCTTTCTGGATCTCATCTTCAGATATAGCTAGGCCAGGCATTACTCCATCTATAACGACGCCCAATGCTTTCCCGTGGGATTCGCCAAATGTAGTTATCCTAAAATTATCTCCTAGTGTATTAGATGACATTTTCCTCACCAAGTATTCTTATTATCTTATCAGCTACCTCTTCTTTTGAAAAGTTATCTGTAGCTACCTCATAATCTGCGGCCTTTTTATATTTTGGCATTCTTTCTTTCAGTACTGCCTCAATCTCATCTATAAATGATTTATCTCCTGTCAAGGATGGCCTGTCTGTCTCTTCTTTTATCCTGCCTATTATAGTATCAACTTGTGCCTTAAGCCAAAATATTTTTCCATTCTTTTTTAGATTGACGATATTTTTATCATTAACAATTATGCCACCGCCACAATCAATTATATAACCGTCAAATTTGCTGACATGTTCTGTAATCTCTGATTCAATCTCTCTGAATTTATCCCATCCTTTTTTTTGAACAATATCAGTAATAGGCATACCTGTTTTCTTTATTATTTCTCCATCTATATTTACTAATGATCTGCCTAATCTTTGAGAAAGCAATCTAGCTACACTACTCTTCCCTGTTCCCCTATAACCCATCAAAACGATATTCATTTTTTGTATAACCTATCAAACTCTTTAAAATATCCTGGAAATGATTTGTTCACACATTCTGGATTTTTAATCTTGATTCCGGAGATATTTAAACCTGATATTGCAAAGGCCATAGCCATCCTATGATCATTGTAAGTATCTATTTCAGCACCGTGCAACTTATTGGGAGTTATAGTCAAACCATCTTTTAGTTCGTCTACTTTTGCCCCAATTTTTCTTAGCTCTGTTGTTAATGCTAAAATCCTGTCTGTCTCTTTTACCCTTAAATTTTCAACATTTGTGATCTTTGTTTTGCCTTCTGCAAAAGCAGCAACAACCGCTAAAGTCTGTACTGTATCTGGCATTTGGTTCATATCTATATCAATTCCTTTTAAATCTGTACCTTCAACCTCTATCCAACCTTCTCCCCTTCTTACCTTACATCCCATCTTCTTTAAAACTTCTGGAAAATTTATATCTCCTTGTGCTGAATCAGGATTTAGATTTTCAACTCTGACTTTTCCTTTGGTGATTGCTGCAGCTCCAAAAAAGTATGATGCATTTGAGGCATCGCCTTCTATGTTGTAGTTTTTTGGCCTATACTCCTGATTTTGTATGCTAAACTTTTTATAATTATCATTTTCTACAGTAACATCAAATTGATGCATTATATCTAAAGTTATATCTATATAAGATTTGGATGTCAGTTCACCTTCAATCTCTACCTGTACCTGTTTTTTTGCATATGGGCTAGCCATCAAAATAGACGACAAATACTGGCTACTGATATTTCCATTCAGCTTTGTGCTGCCCCCAATCAATGGGCCCTTAACCAAAACTGGGGGGCATCTGTTGTTGTTTTTTGAGATAGCATTAACACCAAGTTTTTTTAGGGCATCTAACAGATCCTGGATTGGCCTTTCCTGCATGCGTTCATCACCAGTGATAGTGACTTCATCGCCGACTAAGGCAGACAGGGTTGTTAAAAATCTTGTGGCTGTGCCTGCGTTACCCAAGAATATATCTTTATTTGGCTTTTTTAATTTACCTGATTTGCCAGATACGATAAAATTGTTGGCTTCTTGAGAAACTTTAATGCCGAATTCCTTTAAAGCTTGTACCATGTATTTAGTATCGTCGCTAAACAAAACATTTCTTAAAACAGATTTGCCGTCGGCCAAAGCAGCAATAGGCAGAGCCCTGTTAGTATAGCTCTTTGAGCCGGGAACCTTTACAACTGCGTCTATGCTGTCTGCTGTCTTAATCGCAATCATAGCAATACCTCTTCAAAAATATGTCTTGGAGCTTTCTTTTTTGTCCAGAGTTCAAATTGTGCAATTGCCTGATTGATAAATAATTCTATACCAGATATGGTTTTACAGCCTATATGATCTGCATCTGATAATAGCTTTGTCTTGATTGGATTATATATGCAATCGAAAACAACCATGTTCTTTTTCAAAAATTCTTTGGCCAGAGGGGATCTTTGAACATTAGGGAACATGCCAACCGGTGTTGCGTTGATAACTATGTCTGCTTTGTCAGGTATCAAGTTAAGATCATCAAAAACATGTGATTTTGATTTTTTTGCTAGCTGGCTGGCTTTTTCTTTATCTATATCAAAAATAAATAGGTTGCCTTTTTTTTCATTTATGCCGTGCGCTATGGCCTTTGCGACTCCCCCTGCACCTAACATAAATATATTTTTTCCTTTGATATCTATTACATTCTCTATTGCTTTTATAGCTCCTATATAGTCTGTGTTGTAACCAATCAAATTTCCATGGTCCTTTACTATAGTATTTACTGCACCTATCTTTTCTGTAGTCGGATCTATCTTATCTAATGAAGACATCACTTTCTCTTTAAATGGCATTGTGATTGACAGGCCTTCAAAAAAGTCCTTAAATTCACCTATGAATGATCCAATGTTATCTACTAAAAAATTGATGTATATGTTGTTTAAGGATAATTGATTAAAAGACTTGTTGTGTATCAAATAACCCCTGCTTTCACTGACTGGGTTCCCCACAAGGCCAAATATTTTTGGATCTTTCAGATCGTCAACCCTGTATATATTCTTAAGTTTTTCAGCAGTAACCTGGCCTGGTGCTGATTCTTTTCCTTTTTCTAAGCTTCCAAAAGTTATAAAAGAACCGAATATTGGGCCGATTATACGTGAAATCTCGCCTTTTTCGCCCATACATAGAGCTATGATTCTTTTGTTTTCTTTTTTTGCATCTTTTATCAGATCGAAGATAACCTTATTGTCGCTAATATCATTAGCAAATGTAGCTATCTTGATTATGTCTGGACCAAGGCTGGCCATCTTTTCATAGTTCTTTTTTATAACTGATATGTCTGTTTTCTTAAAATCGTGAAAGGAAACAATTATCTTAGAACTATTCTTATGCAGTATAATCTCTTTTATTGTTTTTTCCCCCATTGAAATGTCCACATCAATAAAATCTGAATTTAATTCGATCGCTTTTCTGATCATATCTAATCTATTCTTTCTGTCTGTTACAATCACTTTCTTTTTCTTGTTTTCAATTAATCTGTGCAAGTTAGAAAGAGATATATCGTTTATTAAATCTAATCTTAACTCTATCAAATCTGCATCTTTGGCTTCCCTTATGTCATCTAAGGCTTCTTTTACAGTAGAAGCTGTTATTGGTGTACAAATCATATTAAATCAATCCAAATTAGCTCAAAGCATCTAAAATAATGTTGTCTGGGACACGGATGTTAAATTTTGCTTTGCCTATCTTTTCCAGTAAAACGAATTCTGGCTTGCCGCCTACTGCCTTCTTATCTTTTGATAATTCCCGTAGTACTGATTTTGGGTCAATATCATGCAAAATTATAGTCAGGCCTGTTCTTTTGATCAGATCGTTTTGTTTCTCTAATTCTTCATCAACTAACATACCCATCTTATTAGATATTTTTCCAGCTATTGCCATACCTATGCCTACTGCTTCACCATGACTTATTTTTTTATAGCCTGTAAGGGTTTCTATTGCGTGGCCT
>JBDRQV010000145.1:0-8098 GCA_043826105.1 Nanobdellota archaeon
TATTAAGGCTGCACTAATTGCCATGGTAGAAGAAGGTATGCCTGCAAATGTAGCTGGAGAGTTTTTGGAAATCCCTACATGTACTATTTCAAGATGGACTACTGGAGCAGTAGACAGAAAAGTCAGATATATCGGAAGGAAGAACATTATTGAGAAATGGTATACTCATCTACAAGGGAATGGTGATAAAAACAATACAGGATTGGTCAGTTTAGATGGATATTTAGATACATATAATGATTCATTGTTAGAGGAAACCCATTTAGCTACAGATATGTTATTTATGTTATTTAATAATGGAGTTAGGTTACCTTACAATCCTCAACCAAGAGATGCTTATATTTTTGGAGCAAATGAAGGCAATGGTTCTTTGAATTCAAATTTTACAATGCAGTTTAGTGGAACACCTGAAAATACTAATGTTGTCGATAATGTTGTACCTATTGTATATTACGGCAAGGATGACATGATGATAGCATATTCTCCTGCATTAGGCAGGCTTTTTTACACTCTGGGTTTGAGAAAAGGAGAGAGGAAATTACAGGATGTAGCTTTGCCGCCTGATTGGATAAGGGGAAAAGAATTTGTTGCTGAATATTTAGGGGCTCTATTTGATACTATCGCTGGAAAGAATGAGACTAGTTTAGGATTGACCAGAAGTGTTAACCCAAAATATAGTATAAGTTTAAAGAAACATGTAATGGCTCTGGCAGATATGTTTATGGGATTGGGAATAGAATTGACTGAAAGGGGAATTACATACACAAAAAGAAAAGATATTGATTCTAATCTTGATGAAGCTAAAATATGGTTGAAATTATCAGAAGAAAATATCAGAAAAATAAGAGAAAATTTAAGAATAAGGTTTAAAGGTTCTAAGGAATATTTAGATCAAAAAATAGAAAGGTATAGGGCCAAAAGATAGATTTAAATAAAACAAAAAATAGCTTTTTAAAATGATAATATATGATGCTCCTTCAGGAGAAAAATTGGGAAAAAAGGAATTTATGGAATATTTTGAGAAAAAAGTCCGTAAAACCGTTAGGGTCTATAATCTTATAGGCAAGAAGGAGAATATATTGGTTGCGTGTTCTGGTGGAAAAGACTCTACAACCACGCTTTATCTTTTGAATAAATTATTGAAGAATAATAAGAAGATAAAAGTTGAGGCAATACATATTGATGTGGGGATAGGCAAATATAGTGAAATAAATAAGAAGAATCTGATCAAGTTTTGTGAAGATAATAATATCATATTGCATATTACAAGTTTTAAAGAAGAATTTGGCTATTCTTTATGCTATATCAAAGATATGGTCCTTAAGAAAGGAATCAAGTGGAAATCATGTACTGTCTGTGGTATCCTTAGGCGATATCTATTGAATAAGAAAGCTAAAGAACTGAAGGCTACAAAGATAGTTACTGGCCATAATCTGGATGATGAGGCTCAGGCTATAATCATGAATATGTTCAAGAATACAATGCCTGTTATGGCCAGGCTTGGCCCCATATCTGGTGTTGAGAAGCAAAAAGGTTTTGTTCCAAGGATAAAACCATTATATCTTAATTCTGAAGAAGAGGTTAGGATATTTTCTAAATTGATGAAATTTCCTGTCAAATATGAAAGCTGCCCTTGCCGTAGTGAAGCCTATCGAAAAGAAGTTGATGATATGCTTGATGAGTTTGAGAAAAAGCATAAACAGACAAAGTATTCTATCGTAAGGTCATTGCTTGAGATATTACCTGCCTTGAAAAAGGAATATAGCGGCAAGGTCAAAGTCTGTAAGAAATGTGGCGAGCCTGCTGCCCAGGATGAATGTAATGTTTGTGTTTTATTCAGTAAACTAAGAAACTAATAACCTGCACTCTTCTTGATCATCTTTACAAAGTATTTATGGATCCTTGTATCTTTGGTTAGTTCTGGATGAAATGTAGATACCAGCAGATTATCTTGCTGAACCAAAACAGGATGACCATTAAAGCTAGAAAGCACATGACTGCCGTTGAAGACGGCATCTATGATCGGTGCCCTGATAAATATGCCATGAAATGGTTTTTCAAATTTTTCAATCTCTAACTCTGCTTCAAAACTGTCTATCTGCCTGCCATACTCATTTCTTTTGATCGATATATCCATCAGACCTAATTTTGGCTGTTTGCTGTTTATTATATTTTTAGCCAATAATATAGCTCCTGCACATGTGCCATAAATGGGCATACCTAACTCGTATTTTCTGATAATCTCCCTATCTAATCCAGATTCAACCAATAATTTCCCGATTGTTGTAGACTCACCGCCAGGAATAATCAAACCATATATATTATCAACATCTTCAGGTAATCTTACTTCTACAGGCTCTACCTCACACTGATTTAACATATTAATGTGATCTATTACTGAACCTTGTAAAGCTAATACTCCTACTTTCATTTTTCAAGAAACTAATGGCCTCTTTCAGCCATCTTGACGTCTAATTGAGACATATCAAGCCCTTTCATTGCATCGCCAAGCCCTTCTGATATCTTAGCAAGCGTCTTAGGATCTTTATGATGTGTTGTAGCCTGAACTATTGCTTTTGCCATCTTTGCCGGGCTTGAACTCTTGAATATTCCAGAACCTACAAATATCCCATCACAACCCAGCTGCATCATCAAAGAAGCATCTGCTGGTGTAGCAATGCCTCCTGCTGCAAAATTAACAACGGGCAACCTTTGTAGTTTGGCTGTTTCCTTAACCAAAAGAAAAGGAACTTTATACTCGTTAGCCCTTAACCTTAATTGTTTCTCATTCATATTTTTTAAAGCTGCTATCTGTTCATTCATTGTCTTCATATGCCTGACAGCCTCTACAATATTCCCTGTTCCTGCTTCCCCTTTTGTCCTTATCATGGCTGCGCCTTCATTTATTCTTCTTAGGGCTTCTCCTAAGTCTCTTGCGCCGCAAACAAATGGGACTTTGAATTTGTGCTTGTCTACATGGGATTTTTCATCAGCAGGAGTAAGTACTTCTGATTCATCTATATAATCAACACCCAGTGCTTCAAGAATCTGGGCTTCTGCAAAGTGACCAATACGGCATTTTGCCATCACTGGTATAGATACAGATGCCATTATCTCCTTGATAAGTTTAGGATCAGACATCCTGGCTACGCCGCCGTTTGCCCTTATATCTGAGGGTACTCTTTCAAGAGCCATAACTGCAACAGCTCCTGCTTTTTCTGCAATCTTAGCATGTTCAGCTGTAACTACATCCATTATTACGCCGCCTTTTAGCATCTCAGCCAGACCTTTTTTCAATGTAAATGTTCCTTTATCTACTTTCTTATTCATTTTTATGACACCCGTGCTTAGAATTAATTATTGATTTATAAAGTTTATTATTAATAAGGGATACGGTGCCCTATTTGTTTTTGCAGACAAACATTATATGGTCTAATTCAAATGGATCTAAGACACGAGAATCTATGATGATCATTTCTTTCTCCAGTTTTTGTCTTGCATCGTTAAAGATCAATCTTGGATGCCTGGTAATGTCTACGCTTCTTGCCTTAATAGCGAGCAAAGCATATCCTCCTTTCTTCAGGTACATCTTGGTGTTTTTTAAGAAGATTTCGACTTGATTTTTTTGTGATATATCCTGGTAGACTATGTCTACTTCGCTAACCTTATCCTGATAAGTCTGTGGCTGATTGGAATCTGCTAAGATAGGTGCAATATTTGGCCTGTCTTCTGCAACAAAAACCATATCTGTCATCATCCTGGGTGCAAAGTCTAAAGCATAAATAAATCCTTGTTTCCCGACTATGTCTGAAACATGGCTTACTGTTGTCCCTGAACTGCAGCCTAGATATAAAACTGTGTCGTTCTTTCTGATAAATATGTTATTACATCCTTTTTTTATCAGGGCTGCTAATTTTGATTTTTTTGGGTTCCATTCCCTGTATTCCTGATTATTTTCAGTTATCAGGCGTTCATCATAAACTTGCTTTCCAAGAACCATGTTTATAGTGTATAACCTATACTTATCATCGATATAAACTTCAAATATGTTTGATTTGTTTATCATTTTAAAAACTTCTTTTCTAGTCCTTTTCTCAATTTATCGCCGATAAATTCGCCTTTGAAATAATCTACCTTAACTGCTATCGAGATCTTATCTGCTAATGACCTTGCTATCTTACCATGCAACTGCCTTCTATTCTTTGATATCAGCGGGTGTTCATGCAAATAGCCGTATTTTGGGCTTTTTGCCTTTGTTTTAAGATGTCTGAATAATGCTTTTTCTGCACCCAGCAATTGGATAGTTGATGATGGAAATTCCACTAATTTCTTTAATGAACCTGCCCTTGCCAATAATTTTGCACCTATTGTCGTGCCTGTAATGGCGACCATGTTTGGGCATAATTTTTTTATTATAATCTCTAAATAGGTTTCCTGCTGCTGCCTTAGCCCATATAGTTCATTTATCTGTTTTGCAAGGACCATGATTGGAGCTAAATCCTGTTCTGAAAGGTCTGCACCCATGGATGATGTTTCATCTACTTTTATCTCTTCTAATAACTGAGATTTTGTTTTATTTAATATCAAATCTACAAATATTTCGTGTTTGTCTATCTGATGTGTTAACTCCGGATTGTATAAACCATACCAATCTCTCAATCTTTTTACTAAAGAGTTAGCTGCCTTGTTTATGTCTTCAATATTGCTTATAGCCTGAACTATCAATACGTCTTCATTTACAGATGATTTTACTGCCTTTCTTGTCAATTCTATGTTTTGTCTTCTTAGATCCTTATGATATGACCTATCTTTAAAATGTTCTAAAATCTTATTCAGTTGTTTTTCATTTGGCTTGATTATGTTTTTGTAAGATTTACTGATCTCTTTTTCATATTTACTTTTACTATTATAATCTTCAATATTTTTGAACATTATTGATTTAATTGGCTTAAACTGTTCATTAAATACGAACGTTCCTATTATGTTGGAATACAGATAATTATTTACCATTAAATAAAGGAGATAGGATTAGAGTTTTTAAATTTATGTTTTTTTGAAAAGAAAAAATAAAAAGAAAATAAAATAAAAAAGGAAGGAAAGGTTTATCTTCCTGGTGCCATACGTGGACTTGCTATGTTGGCTTGAGCTGCTGCTAACATTGCAACAGGTATCCTGAAAGGCGAGCAACTTACATAATCTAAACCTGCACCATGGCAAAACATAACGCTTTTTGGTTCTCCACCGTGCTCTCCACAGATACCTACTTTTAGCCCTTCATATGCTGCTTTTCCATCTGCTGTTGCCCTAGTTACCATCCTACCTACGCCTTTTTGATCTAATACTTCGAAAGGATCTTCAGGAAAGATCTTCTGATCTATGTAATAAGACATAAAACTACCTGCATCATCACGTGAAATACCGTATGTTAATTGAGTTAAATCATTTGTTCCGAATGAGAAGAAATCTGCTTCTCTTGCTATATCATCTGCTGTTTCTGTTGCTCTTGGTACTTCAATCATTGTTCCTATCAGATATTGGAAACTATCTACTATTTTTTCATATCCTTCTTTACCCCTATATTCAGCTAATACTTCATTTATTGTAGATATTGCATTTTGCTTAGATCTCTTGAATTCATTAACATCAGAAACAAGTGGAATCATAATTTCAGGAGTTATTTGGTATCCGTTTTCCTTGCTTGTCTCTAAGGCTGCTTCAGTTATAGCTCTAACTTGCATGTTATATATTTCTGGAAGGACTATACCTAATCTACATCCCCTATGACCTAACATAGGATTAAATTCATGATGATCAGCTATTTTGGATTCTAGTTCTTCAGCTGATATGCCTGTCCTTTTCATATATGCTTCTTTGTCATCTTTATCTTTAGGTAAGAACTCATGCAATGGTGGGTCAAGCAACCTGATAGTTGCAGGTAGTGGTTTACCATCCCTAACTAAAGCTGAGTATATTCCCTTGAAATCCCCTTTCTGCATCGGAAGAAGATGGCAAAGAGATTCTTTTCTACCTTCTGCATCTCTAGCAAATATCACATCTCTAACATAATCAACTCTGTCTCCACCAAACATATGCTCTGTTCTTGTAAGGCCTATACCTTCTGCACCCAAAATCACAGCAATTGCCACGTCTTCTGGAGTATCTGCATTTACTCTTACGCCTAGACCTTTGTGTTCTTTGACATAACTCATAAATCTAGTAAACATCTGATAAATCTGGGAATCTTCTGGATTTAATCTTCCCCTAACGATTTCTTCTATCTCTGATGGTGTTGTATCAAGTGATCCTTGGATTATATCTCCTTTGAATCCATTTAATGACAAATAATCTCCATCCCTGTATATTTGACCCTTAATAGAAATTGTTCCATTACCTAAATGCTTAACGTCTTTTGCTCCTACAATACAAGGTTTGTTGATCTGTCTAGCTACAATCGCAGCATGAGATAACAAACCGCCTGTTGATGTCAATATTCCAACTGAACCCTTCATTTCTGGGAAATCCTTAGGTGATGTGTCATCTCTTACTAATATGTAATGTATTTTCCTAGCTGCATAATCTTTAGCTGCATCTACTGTTACAGCTATAACTGCTGAAGCAGCTCCGCTTCCTGCAGCTAATCCCTTTGCTATATATCTTCCATCAAGCTGTGCTGCTTTTAATTCAGTAGGATCAAATACTGGAGCTAATAATGCAGGCAATTTGCTAGCTTCTACCCTGTTTAATAATGTTTTTTTATCGATTCTTCTACGATCATAAAAATCAAGCCCGATTTTAATTGCTGCTGGGCTTTCTCTTTTACCGTCTCTTGTTTGAAGCATGTATAATATACCATCTTCAATTGTGAATTCTATGTCTGCCATATCATTGAAATGTTGTTCTAATGTTCCCCTTATAGTAACTAGCTGCCGATAAATTGTTGGCATGGCTTCTTCTAATGAAAGTAATTTTGCTAGCCTTTCTTCTTCTGAGAGACCCATATCTTTTGCGAGTTTAAGTGATGCATCTAAAGAAAGTGGTTGAGGGGTTCTTACTCCTGCAACAACATCTTCTCCTTGGGCATTAGGTAACCATTCCCCATAGAATTCATTAACTCCTGTTGCAGGATTTCTTGTAAATGCGACACCTGTAGCTGAATTAGGACCAGTATTTCCAAATACCATTGCCTGGAGATTAACTGCTGTTCCCCAATTATCAGGATAACCTTCTAGTTCACGATATGAAACAGCTCTCTCGCTATTCCAAGATTCAAAAACAGCTCGGATAGACCTATTTAATATTGGCCTAGGATTATTTTCTTTTAGTAGTTCTACTGTTTGTCCATGATTTTTATCCTGATAAATTTGCTTAAAAGTTCCAATAAGCTCTTTAAGATGATCTACTGTGAGATCTAAATCAGAATCCAATTTATATTTTTTCTTTAATGTGATTAGAGCATGTTCAAAAGGATCATGCTCTTTTGTACACATTCCTAAAACAACATCACCATACATAGCTAAATGTCTTCGATATGTATCGTAAGCAAATCGCTCATTATTTGTTAATTCTGCTAACTTTACAACTGATACATCATTCAAACCCACATTAAGAACTGTGTCCATCATACCTGGCATAGACTTTCTTGCGCCTGATCTGACACTTAAAAAAAGAGGATTATCTAGATCACCAAATTTCTTACCTGTAGCTTTTTCAATTAATGCTAATTGAGCATCTATAGTTGGATCCAATCCATTCATATAATCTTCTTTTTCCTGTTCTGTATCTAGACCCATGAAAGCTACACATTCTGCTGTAGTTATGGTTGATTTGGGAGGAACTGGAAGACCTAAGCTAAGCATTTCATCAAGATTCGCACCTTTGCCACCCTCAAGATTAATCCTATCAGTTCTATTAGGCATATCATCAAAGGCATGTAGTACTGGAACTCCGTCGATAAAACCTGCAAAATAAGCCCTTTGTAAATTTCCTTCAAGTCCTTGATCCATATTGATCCCCCCTATGTTGGTTTTAAATATTAGATTATACTTACTCTGGTTCAAGCCAACCTAAATTATTTATAAGTATTTCTACTCTTTAATAG
>JBDRQV010000146.1:0-2614 GCA_043826105.1 Nanobdellota archaeon
GTTTTCTTCCTTATGTCTCTTAGGAAAGAACCTTGTTTGCCTATTGCTAATCCTGGTTTTTCTGCTTCAATAACAACGATGCTTCTTTGAGGATCAAATATGATCTGGTCAACAGCAGCTTCTTCAGGCAGTAGTTTTTTAATCTCTTTTTCAGCTTTTTCCATGTCCATTGTTATAGATGGATCAGGCCTTAGCTCTACTCTTTTTTTGATGCTATCGACTATCTTCTTTATAGTTCCTTCGTTATTCAAGAAAAAATCTTCATCTTTTGTATATAGCACTATGTTAGCGCCTTCAAAACAAGCATCAGATACTTTTTTATCTGGTATGTTGCTTAAGATTTCCCTTATAATCGGATTTTCAGCCATTTTCTAGAATTTATTTTTATTTTACACAAAAAGAATAAAATTATATTTCAATCTTATACTCTATTTCTTTACTTATTACCTTTTTAACTCCTTCTTTGGTCACTGTTACTATGTCTATCCCGTTTCCAGAAGCTATATCTCTTTGTACAGCAGCATTTATAGCTTTTGCACCGAGTTTCAATGCTTCGTCTACTGTCATTCCTGGTTTGTATAGTGTTTCTAATACTCCATAAGCCATAACAGATCCAGATCCTGAGGAAACATATTCATCACATTCTATGATCGATCCATCAGGACTTAAATCATAACAATGGAACCCTTCATCATCTTTTCCAGCGATGATAAAATGAGCTATGCTTGGGATCATGCTCATCTGCCTTATATTACCATAAACAATTGATGATAACAGGTTTACTGCTTCTTTTACGGTTACGTCTGATCCTGTTCTTATCTTCTTTAATTGCAGTTCAGCTTTTATTATCTTTATTGTCAGTTGAACATCTGAAACTGAACCTGCTACAGTCACAGCAATATTATCGGTAATCTGAGCGATCTTCTTAAATTTTTTATAGGATATCAAATAACCAGAAGTGACTCTTTTATCTGCACACAACACAATACCATCTTTACAGACGATGCCTACTGTTGTTGTACCTGTTTTTTTAATATCTTTGTCTTCTACCATTGAAGAATTCCCTTTACTAGAATTTAACTTAAGTTGTATTTAAGTTATATATAAAGGTTTTGTTTTTTAACTGATCAAAAATAATATGATCAAAGCCTTTTTAACAATGCACTTAAGGATTTAGTAAAGAAATTTGATTTTACCCATACAGCTGTTTCATAATCTGCTGAAGCAGACTCATCTGTTATCCTGAATATAAGCTCATCATCTGCAACGATAAATCTTGAATTAAGTTCGATGCTGCTAAATTCTTTAATGCCATACTTTTTAGCAGTCTTTTCATTTATCGGTGCCATAACTTTAACAGAAACATTCTTTTTATTCAATAAATATAATGCGTTTTTAAGCTGATCTATATCTTTCTTATGGCTGTTTTCTGAACTTGCAATTATAACTTTTGATTTTGCCTGAGTTACCATCTTTTTTACAGCCCTGTTTATTGCGCCTTTTCCTACAATTGATCCTGATATCTCAGTTGCGTCAATATGTTCGATTCCTGCTTTGTGTAAAGCTGCTAACTCTTTGAACAGTTCAGTATCTCTTAATCTTTCAAATAAAGCTATTGAACTTTCAGAGTCTTCTCTTACTTTTTTCTTAACTCTGGAAACGATCTCTTCAGGCTGGACTGCAATATATTTTATCGGTTTGCCTATCTTTGTTATGATAAATCCTTTCTTTTCTAAGCTTTCAAGAACATCATAACATCTGCTTCTTGGAACACCAGATATATCTGCTAGTTCTCCTGCAGAAGCAATACCTCTTGACAACAAGGCTGTCCATATCTTAACTTCATAGATATTCAGCCTAAAGTCGTCTTTTATCCTTATCAAAAATTCTTTTTGAACAATCATAGATTATCAGAAGTTGAAATCTATTTATAAATCTTTCGGTGTTTGTACTACTTTTAAGTAAAAACAATATAAACTCTTTTATATATATTATATAATGCTATTTCCTTTTTGTTATGATTATTGTAGTAACAGATGCTATCAGCACTATCATCATTATTATCCCTACAACAATTGCCGTACCATACTGCTCTAAATAATCATATTCTTGCTTTTTTGTCTGCACAGAGGGGTTAACAATCACATTCTCTTTTATATCATTTGCAATTATCATATCTTCTTCATCTTCCCCTATAACCTCTTCTTCTGCACATGATCTTACTTCCATATTTATAGTCTCTTGTATATCATCTCCTCCATATACTGCTTTTAATTGAATAGGATATATTCCTTGGCTTGTTTCATCTATGACCAATACAAACTTCTTTTTGAACTCGCTTTCATCGTCAAATGGGTCATCATCAAGCGTGAACTCTTCTTTTTTGTTGATACTTAATTCACTACTTGTTATCTCTAATGTTACATCTTCTTTGTCTTTTCCGAGATTTACTAAAGAAACATCCAGATATGCTGTTCCTTTACATGTTAATGTTTTGGGCTGTAATTCTGCTCTTGTAAATTTAAGCTCGTGTTTTTCTTTCTCCACTGCTAAATCAAATGTAATTATCTTTTCATATTTATTATTTTTTTCATCTTCGCCTATGATAGTTAGT
>JBDRQV010000147.1:0-7283 GCA_043826105.1 Nanobdellota archaeon
AAATTTTATAGTAATCTTGGTAATTTCCATAGTTGTATTTGGCATGGGTATCTATCTGATGAACAAATTTTTTGGTGCAGCACAAGGCAAGGTTCTTATCTGGGATGATCAGATGGAACAAGAGATCGAACAATTACTAGATGACGGTTCTAAAGTGGCCATACCTTTTTACCATAAGAAGATCGGCAACAAGCAGTTCGACAGTTTCGGCATAGGTATATTTAATATTGTGGATGCTGC
This sequence comes from Nanobdellota archaeon, assembly GCA_043826105.1. Taxonomy (GTDB): domain Archaea; phylum Nanobdellota; class Nanobdellia; order Woesearchaeales; family DATDXC01; genus JBDRQV01. The sequence continues at coordinate 241 of JBDRQV010000147.1, forward strand.
TGAAACTAATTTCAAGACCACCATCAGTTTTAATGCATTATACCAGGGACAGACAAAGGTCTGTGATTCTACAGGAATTCCTTCTTCTTGTGTCCCTAATCCAAATGATTGGCTAAGAAGTACAGAATCAGATTCAGGAATAATCACTATAGAAAAAACAATTAAGAAATTTGAACAATCAAAATTCCTTATAGGCATTGATGTGATAAATGCTGAAAAAGGAACATATCTTTTTGATGTAGTTGTTAAGTATGAGAAAAGCCCAGGTATCTGGGATTCTTACGACGATCAAACCCATAGGTTGATAGTAGATGTAAGTTAGATAGACATCAACAAGCCCCAGCCTTCTAAGACTTTAGCTATTATCCCTAACTTATCAAGAATATAGTAAGCACCGACAAAAAATCCTATCACAAGGATCAACTTAATTATTATCCATATCACTTTCTTAGTTCTCGGAGACATTCCTTTTCCAGCTTGAGGAACAACTGTTTCAGCCATTTTTTATGATCTTTCCAAACTCTTCAGCATCTAATGAAGCTCCGCCGACCAAAGCTCCGTCTATATCCTTTTTAGATAATAATTCAGAAGCATTAGAAGACTTAACAGAGCCGCCATATAATATCCTTAAACTTTCAGCGACATCTTTATCAAACATCTCCTGTATTAATCTGCGGATATACTTATGAATGTCTTCAGCTTCTTTAGGGGTGGCAGTTTTTCCTGTTCCGATAGCCCATACTGGCTCATAAGCAAGGATAATCTTCAAGACATCTTTTTTGCTCAATCCTTCTAAAGCTCCGGTAATATGGTTCTTCACAACATCATGCGCTTTGCCAGCTTCTCTTTCTTCTAACTTTTCTCCTACACATACTATCGGTATCAGACTATGTTTTAACGCCACTATAACTTTCTTGTTTATCATTTCATTATCTTCATCAAAATATTGTCTGCGTTCAGAGTGGCCTATTATTACATAATTGCAAAATTCCTTGATCATAACAGGAGATACTTCACCAGTAAAAGCACCGTCTTCTTCAAAATACATGTTCTGTGCACCGACTTTGATATCTGATCCTTCTGCTTCTTTACTGACAGCGCCTAATGCAGTGAAAGCAGGACATACTAATATTTCTTTATCCTTGCCCTTAATATTCTTTTTTAATTCTTTGACTAAATAAACAGCCTCTTTAGATGTATTGTTCATCTTCCAGTTTCCTGCAATAAGCTTTTTTCTCATTTCAGAATTAATGTTTTCCTTTCTTTATATATTTTTTTGTTTTCAATAAAAGTCCTATAACCAATACTATTCCAGCTAAGAATAAAGCAGTAAAAAGGATATTCTGAAGGATATCAAAGAAGATCTTTTCCTGATATATCTTGATCAGATTATCTTCTGCGCTAAACAACCATGTTCCAGCCTTAAAAAAAGCCTGATGGAATTTAGTGAATAGAAATCCAAAATTTAATTGCGACAATATGACTATCAATAAGGCCAATAAAAAAGTCAATCCACCACCAAACACACACACAGCCCCCATATTATATGTAAACTCTTTCTTATTTAGGAAAAATAAAGTGATTATAAGAACCACACAAGCTATAGCTATATAGTTTAAGTAAGACAACAGGCCCTGTACAACCCATTTCACATCTAACAGATGTTGTTTTTCCCTGTCATTATATTTATCTATATCTACTAAGTTATCTGTCTTATCATACCTCAGATAATGAAGTAATTTGGAATTTACTTCATTGACATCTGGAAAATTTTCATATACCTCATGCTTGACAAACTCCACCCTATAGAAATTTTCATCAAAAGTTATATTTTTAGCAGCTAGTAATGTAAGGATCTGTGGAATAATGATGATCAACAATATTACAATCAAAAAGATAAGTCCGCTTTTTTTCATCAAGAGAATTTCTCAAATAACAACTATTTAAATTTATTGGAAATAAGGTGCAATGCCGTCCAATATGCTTCCTGCGCTTCTTGAACCTGTAATCAATCTGTTTTGAAATTCATCTTTGCCAGCTGTAAAGACAGTGACAATATATTGCTGTCCAGAACCCTCTACAATACCGGTGATGGCTGTTGTTCTTTCTGTTGTACCTGTTTTTGTAGCAAGCACATTAGGCGATTCTAGACTTTTTCCAGTTCCTTCTAATCTGCCATACAACATCAATGAAAAGAGGTCCCAATTTTCAATTCTGATCACAGTAGGGTCTGTTTCATACAATACTTTATCGCCATCTGTTATCTTTTCCACTATCTGGGCACTAGGAACATCATTGATCTCTCTACCCATCGGAGTTGTTAATACTCTCCTTAGTATATAATTAAAGTCAACCAGTGAAGTATCATGTGTACCCAATGGCAATGACAAGTCTGCATCAATATTCTCAATACCATGTAATCCAAGATAAAACTTGAACATCTCTACTCCAAGATAAGCCCTGTAAACTGGATGATGTCTTAATAATCCTGTTAGGGTAACCTCATCTACACCATCTTTTAACTGATTTAATTCAGCACTGCAGGAATCATATGCCCACAATGGCGCACCATTTACCATAACATCCCAATCATGGTTCCTATCCAAAAATGTTCTTAATTCATTTTTTGACCTTAACTTTATCCCAGACTCAACATCAGGAGAATAACAAAGTCTGCCTTCTTCAAAATAAAAATGATCTAATCTATCTCCTATTCTATCTTTAAACTCTTCTTCTTTTGTTCTTGAAGTCTTAAACAATCCCTCAAATCTTTGACCCAACGTCATGTCTTCTCCAACAATCTTTGTTAATTCATCAAATACATTCTTTACATGCCCCCTATTTGTCAAACCCTTCTGAAAATCATTCCAGGACATATCCCTGAAAAAACTACTGCAATTATAATTGCTTCTTTTTAATCTTTCAAAACCAAGTTGAGGGACCACTGACCCACTATAAGGTATCCAGTCATTTTGTGTAAAGAACAGCTTGTCACCTACAATATTTACTCTTTCCTTATCCTTGCCTATCATATTAGCCCACATGCTTATTTCAGATTCATCAAGTTTATCAGCTAGGTGATATAACAGATAGACCATGGCAACATTTTCTGATTTTCCAAACGCATCTCTTAACGAAGGATTTTGAGAGTATATGCCTCCATAATTTTGAGGCTTATACGGTAATTTGCCTGACCACCTCTTAAACTCGGTACCTCTATCATTGACTAAGATATCATCAGCATTCCAGCCGACCCTTAATGCAAAATCAGCTAACAATATCTTATACACAGAACCTAACTGAACAGGGCTGTCTATCTGTCCAGCTCTGGCAACAACCTTCCCGCTCAGATCACTGACCAACACACCACCGTAAGCTCTTGTTTCATCAGATACCAAGTCTAAGATAGGTTTGCCATTAGGTTCAAATCCTCTGACACCCACAGTGATTATATCACCAGGTTTTATCTTTTGGGTAAGCGAGGTGAATGATAATGGTTTATAATCATCATTTATCGGTAAGGCAACAACTGGAAACTTTTTTCCCATATCGACATAGATCACACCATTATTCCAGTTCAAGACCTTTGCAGGGTATATCATAAAAGGAGCAAAATCTACCCTATCATCTGTCATACTATCCAATGTTCTGACTCCATTGCCCAATATGTCAATAGTAGTGCTTGCTCTTTGAAGAAAATATCTGGCAGCGTCATGCACTTCTGAATCTAAAGTGGTATGTATTCTCATACCTTTTAGTCTATCAGCGCTTATGCCTCTAGCAGATAATTTTTCTATCGCTTCATTTTTAATGTCCATTATAGCAGGATCATAGATAGGATTTCCAAATACTCCTCTTTCAAATTTCAGAGTGCTCTGCAAGCATCTTGTCGCCAGATCAGGGTGTATATATCCCTTGTCCTGCATTATTTTTATCATTAGATCCTTTCTTTTATTTGATTTATCTTCGACAATCTTTCTATCTTCATATGTCTTGTATCTGGCAGAAAAAGGGTTATATTCTTCAGGTGAGGTCAAACTAGCGACATAATAAGCGATCATATTAACTTTATCTATATCTTGCTGAGAAGCAGAAGGGCTCAGCAGATCAATTTTAGTAAGGACATCATTTACATCCTGGTTAAACCTATGTCTCATAAAGACACCTATACCATAACCAGTTCCAGAAGCATATGTCATGTTGACATAGTCCAATACAAGGTCTTCTAATGCTCTTCCTGGATTAGATGGATCATATGACCTAGCCAGTCTTATACCATTGATATTTTCTACTATCTTCTTTTCGATCTTACCTTTTGTGCCGTCTCTGGGGAACCATACATTATGTTCTTGGCCTTCAAACAAATTTTTAGCATACTGGCATAACAATCCAGAACCACCTTGCTTATCGCCTGTCCTATACCACTGTACAGCAGCCCTAACCTTAGCAAGAACATCAAATGTCTCATAGATAGATTCAGCATATCCCATCCATCCAGAATTCTGGATGCCATCAAAATGATTTCTTACCCAATTATCCTCTCTTGCAGTGAGCATAAACAATAATGGCTCTAATTTTTTACCATGTACATCGACTCTTCGGGTATGTCGTTTAGCACCTCCAGTCAATGCCCATAGTTCAGCTCCGCTTCTATCCAGTACGAGGTTGTCATTATACTGTCTCGATTCAATATGGGAATGGGTAAACATAGAATCAGGAAATAATTCTTTATATGTACTTATCCAGTTCATAGCTCCAAAAGAAGCAATAACTGCAGCAGGAATACTCAATATGCCTGCAGCAATCGCACTGTACTTTATCCCTTTCTTTACAGCCCTGCCTACTGTAAGCCTTTCTACAGGTGTAAATATATCATCTTCTACTAATTCCCTGTTTCTTACTACTTTTACCATGTTTTTATATTTGATCTTGGGGTTTTGTTTATAAAGTTTTGCTTTTGATAACTACTAATGAGTAATAAAATATATAGTAAAGTTTAAAAAGAAATGTCTGTTCACATTTACTATGTCAGTGCAATCATTCATCTTAGAAGCTGTAGACAGATGGGATAATCTATTTAGATCATCAGAAGAAAAAAAGCTATTTCCTGATAAAGGGGTTTCTTTAAGATTAGATCTTACAGATTATTGTATCGGATGCGATCATTGTTACGCAGATGGATCACCAAATGGCAACTTGATTACAGATCAAGAACTAGATAAGGTTATCTTAACAGTTCTTGGCTTAACAGGAAGGTATGATAATGAATCTTTTGATGTTATGCATAATATCCATTTAGGAAGAACAGATGTGCTTTATCCTGGGACTGAAGATGAATTATTTGAAAAAGTGACCAAACTCTTAGGTGCAATGAAACAAGAGGGTATAACTAATACAAGATTTATACTATATTCCAGCGGCAAACTTCTTCAGTCACATGAGGGCAAATTTAGAAATATGGTAGCTGATTATCTTGATTTATTTAAAGACTTTTTTGGAAGCACTATAGATGTAGTTACTAATATAGATTTCCTTATCACAACAGATGATACTTTTCACAGTAAAAAGCTATCGCGTTCATATGCTATCGAAGCAGATGAAATATTTAGAAAAGAAAGAATTGCATTAACAGGAGCCACAACTCACATCCCTATGTCGAACGCATATCTCCCAGGCGGTTATGGACAAATAGGTATATTTGCAGCAACAAAAAGGGCGCAAGCCTATGTAGATAAAAATAATTTTCCAGTTATACCTACATGTAATATAACAGGTGTACAATACAAAATCCGTCCAAAAAACACAGGATCTTCCATGTCCGGTAGGTTGCATACATTAACTCTAACAAAAGACGGCTATGTAAACCTATGTTGTGTAGGGCTTTCGCCTATAGCAGAAACAGGAGCAGATACATATAATCAGATAAGAAAAAACCTTAAGCATAATGGAGCATTGAGATCTCTCCTGAGGAGAGGTCCTATGGGTGTTGTAGAATTTATAAATGATGAATCTCTTAAATCACAAGCAGTTGTTGCACATTCAAGATATGGGCCCTGCGGAATATGTTCTTTAACCAAGGATTATATGCGAAATTCAATTATCTGATTTTTTTATCTCTCTGACACTTATCTCTCTCTTCCTTATCCTTCTTCTGATTATTATCTCTTCAATTTCAAGATCCTGCATCAATAATTCTCTGCCAGCAGCCTCGCTTTGAGCTTTGATTATCTCATCGATAACATCTTTATGTGGATTCCTTATGATTATATCTTTAGGTTTTATAGTTGGGGAAGCAGATGCTTCATTATCCCCCATCATCACCATAGGGATATAGGCTTCTATAGGTAATCCATCAAATGCCTGAGTCATATCCCTCAATCCCTTATCATAACCTATCTCTATCTTCTTATATTTGACATCAGAGATCTGTTCATGTTCTGTTGGAGAATAAAACTTCCCAGTATATGACGGCAGATCAGCATTGATCAAGGAATCATAAGTGGCCCCTAGATCACCATGCGAAGTTACATTATATCCTAGGCCTGCCAAAACTTCTGTTCCTACTGCATGTGGATTTTCATAGCCCATTTTTACCTCATAGATGTATTACATCCTTTTCATCTTGGATCGCTTTGTTGATAGCATCTTCTATCGATCTGGCAGAGATGCTATTCTTATTTATCTTTTTTGTTTCTTGCTGCATACTTCCTCTGATCTCTTCAGCAACTTTATTTATAACAATGTTATCCTGATTTTTTTCATCTTCTTTTTTTTCTTGTTTAGGCAGATTATCCTCTATCTTTCTTTCAAATTCACTTTTCTCTTTCTTAGATTCTTCATGGCCTTCATTCTTTTTATACTCGCTAGAAGGATTTCCACTATAGTTGTCTGACGCATTACCAGAATATTTATCTGCACTATGGTATCCTTCGCTAATCTCACCACTAGCCATATTATCATATCTGTCCATTTCCTGGTCAAAAAGCGAATTGCTCTTATACATTTTCAGCCTCACCCAAAACATCTATCGTTACCTGTGCAAC
>JBDRQV010000148.1:0-4490 GCA_043826105.1 Nanobdellota archaeon
ATGCTTCTGATTGATTTATAATCTACTTTTTTAAGATCTTTACCAGTAAGCATATCTGCCGCAGTCCTTAATGCTGCTTCCATCACTCCGCCAGTATGCCCAAATATATCTGCTGCCCCAGAACTAATCCCTAGAGGAGTATCATAATCTGAATCAGGAAGATTAGCAAAATCTATATTCAGTTCTTTTAGTAATTTTCCTAGTTCTACCGTTGTCAGCACAAAATCTGTCTCTCCTTTGAATTCAGGTCTGCTGGTTTCATATTTTTTAGCTGTACATGGCATTATATCCACAACAACTATATCTTTTGGATCTTTTTTTATTTTCTTAGCATAATATGTTTTTATCAAAGAAGATAACATTGCTTGTGGTGAACGACATGTTGACATATGGTCTTTTAACTCTTCATAATAGAACTGTTCACCAAATTTGATCCATGCAGGACAACAGGTAGTGATCATAGGCAGTACTTTTTTTCCCTTTACTCTTTTTACAAATTCATGCGCTTCTTCTACAATAGTTATGTCTGCACCAATATTAGTATCAAACACCCTATGAAAACCGATCTGTCTTAAAGCTGTTGGAAGTTTACCAGTAACTGATGTCCCTACAGGCATGCCAAAAAGCTCACCTAATGTGGCTCTTATCGATGGCGCTGTCTGTGCGATAAGGTATTTGCCTGAATTTAATGCATCAATCACTTCGGGAATGTCTGTCTTTTCTGTCAGAGCGCCAGTAGGACAAGCGACAACACACTGGCCGCAGTTTATGCACGATGACTCTGCTAATGTATGGTTGAAATTAGAGTTTATCCTCGTATTGATGCCCCTATTGACCATCCCGATAGCATAGACTGTCTGGACATCATTGCAAACACGGACACATTGTTCGCAAAGGATGCATTTATTGTTATCTCTCCTTATTGAAACCGAAGAATTGTCTATTGGGTCGCATCTGTCTGTTTGTTCAAACGGAGTGTCATCGATCATCATCTCAGAAGCATATCTTTGAACCTTGCATAATAAGTTCTCCCTACAGCTAGTACAATTTAAGTCATGATTAGCCAATAAAAGCTCCATATTTGTACGTCTGGCATCTAAAACTCTGGGAGTATGTGTAAGCACCTCCATCCCTTCTCTTACTGGAGTGCAACATGATGCCTGAAGTTTTTTACTTCCTTTAACCTCAACAACACATAATCTGCATGCGCCGATCCTTTCTAATCTTTCATTATGACATAGATGAGGTATATCGACGCCTATTCTTTTAGCTACATCTAGTATATATTCGCCGTCTTTGGCTTTGACTTCAATTCTATTTATCTTTAACTTAGTCATTTTGCATTAAATTCCTGATTGAAATGATCTAAAGCTGTCAATAGATGATTACAACAAGACTGTCCAAGTCCGCATAAAGATGTATCTTGTATTATATTTGCTAATTTTTTTAAAAGTTCATAATCTTTTCTTGTTGCTTTTTTTGATTTTATCTTGTTCAACATCTTTAATATATGTGGATTACCTTCTCTGCAAGGAGTACATTTGCCGCATGATTCCCTATTAAAAAATTCTGAGATTATTATTGCCATATCGATAATTTTTCTTTTTTTACCCACAAATATCAAAGAACATGAACCCATCATTGCTTCTTCTTTGCAGACATTTTCTGAGTTCAGTAAAAAATTTGGATTATATGGGATACAACCGCCTGCTGCACCTAGATATATCGCTTTCGGATCTTTTGCTTTAGCTAGTTTGGCTATTTCTTTTAATTTTGTACCTAATTTTAGTTCATAAACTCCTGGATGGCTTACATCTCCAGATATTGAAAATAACCTTAGATCATCTTTCCAGTTAGATTTTGTCAGAGCCAATGGAACATTTGCCAATGTCTCAACATTATTGATGACTGTCGGCTTTCCAAACAATCCCTTTTGTGGAGGGTATGGTGGCTTAAAATGAGGATAACCTCTTTTATTCTCGATCGAAGAGATTATAGCTGTCTCATCGCCGCAGATATATGCCTCTGCACCTTCTATAATATGTATCTTTAATTTTGATTTTATCTGCCTTAGTATTGCTGCTATCAATTCCTCTAAATTTTTTTTTAGATAATAATATTCTCCCCTGAGATATATATAAGCTTCTTTTGCACCTATACAATATGAACCGATTATGATACCTCCGATCACATTAGCAGGATTATTCTCTAAGATATATTTATCCTTAAATGTACCCGGCTCACCTTCATCTGCATTGCATATCAAAAAACGTTCATTTGACTTTGATTTCTTAGTGATTTCCCATTTCAGACCTGTTAAGAAACATGCTCCCCCCCTTCCAGTAAGTCCCATCTTTTTCAATAAGGCTATTGTTTTATCTGGGCCTAATTGTTTTGCCTTCCCTATGGCTTCCATATTCTTATTTTCTAAAATATTCATTTTAATATCTCTTTTAATTTCGACTTTGTTACATTGGTTATCAATTCATCATCTACCATCATAGCAGGGCCTTTATCGCAGCAGCCTATGCATGATGATATCTCTAAAGTATATCTCTTATCTTTAGTAGTCTGCCCGACATCAATCTTTAACATCTTTTTTATCTCATTAAGTATATTCAAAGAACCATTAAGATAACAAGAAGGGCTGTTGCATATTCTTATGACTTTCTTACCTTTTTTCTCAATAGATAGCATACCATAGAATGTTGCTGCAGAATATATCTTTATCACAGGCATATCTAATTTTTTAGAAAGCTTTCTTATTTCAGATTCAGGAAGATACTTGTGCTTTCTCTGTATATCTTTCAGAATATTAAGAAGATGTACTCTGCTCTCTTTTTTATGCTCTAAAGTCATATTTACCCCACTTTTCTTTTTTTAAGCTTTTTAATATAAATAGGTTTCGCTTTATTCTTATCATTACTTATAAGTAGTAAAATAAACAAAAGATTTATATACTAGAACATATAAATTATACCACATGGGATTAAAAAATAGATTAAAACAAGGAGTTAGTAGATTAGGCAATAAATTAGATGATTTGCTAACTGCAGGATTTGAAGGATTTGCAAATACTCAAAAAAATCAATCTCCGGGTTCTGCCCATGATCCACTATTTGTAAATTATCTAGACTCATTGTATAAAAGTCTATTTAATCCTAGCCATAGAAATACAGTTGGAGAAGTTCCCATAGATAATATAATGAAAGATAGGTTCGGGCCAAACAGCCTATATGAAACAGAAAAAGATGTTCTTTTTACAAGTTTTATAATTGAGATGGATGATAAGGTTAATCCTGCTAAGGAAATACCTAGACATTTTACACTAACATATCATAAAGATGGACCTAAACAGTTCAGCCCAGAATCTACAGAAAGATTAGAAGAAAAAGCAATCAATCCATTAAAATCAATAGTTTTAAGTTTTGTCAATCTTTATAGCCCAGAAGGCACAATAAAAAGTGATATAAGGGATGGATTTTATAGATTGTTAAATTCAGTAAATACTCAAGAAGGCGATGCCTCTGTTGGAGGTTATCAGAACTTTGATTCTCATAAATTTGATTATCTTGATAGGCCAGATCAACATGAACCGTACGAAGTTTCTAAATTAGTAGTTTTAAATGATAGACCTGCAGCAATATTACAAGGGAAGACATTAACAGCAAGAAATATAGATGATGTATTAGCCAACTACAAAAATAGGCAAGAAATAAAAGAAAAACTAGGGATTACAGGACATGAAGAAGGTAAAGAATTAGATAGAAAATATTACCTATTCTCGGATCTGATAATATCTCCGGAATTTGAAGGTATGGGATTAGGATCATTGATTGAAGATCTAGTCTTTAAGATGATTAAAGATGAAAGGTATGATGGAGTGATAGCTGAAGAATTTATTGAACCAGAAGTTATTCAAGAATCTGATGGAAGATATTGCAGTGTCCCACATATTGTAGTTAGCAAAGTCGCTTCAAAACATGAAACTGATGAAGAGTATCTTGGAACATCAACTAATCCAAGGACATGTGGAGGAGAATATGATCTTAACTTATATGCTTGGGATTTCAGAAATGCTCAAGAAATAAGAAAAACTGGCTAAAGTACTCTTGCAATTATACCGAAATCTTCTTTGGGTTCTGATAATGTTTTTACAACAACCATATCATCAATCTCTCTTGAGAAATCATTCCTAAAACGATTGATAAACCTTTGTAGTTCAAGATCGTGCTTTACAAAAAGCTCAATATGAACCCATCTTTCAACATTAAATGCGACAAAAGACACTTCTTTTGATGTATCAAAAAAAGAGACCAGCTTATTAGTTAATTGTGTTTTGCTTGTATCAATATTCAACAACATGATATGATGTTCAAAGCCCAATTTTAGAGGATCTACATGTATTGAAAAAGAGGTTATTACTTTTTTCTTTTTTAGATCATTTACTCTTTTGATTACTGTTTTGATATTTAACGAAAGTTCATTAG
>JBDRQV010000149.1:0-6848 GCA_043826105.1 Nanobdellota archaeon
GTCTCTAAGCAGAAGTTTTCAAAGCTGATCATATCTGGATAGAACATTGCTTGTTTAGTGACAATGTCAGAATACCTGACATCTGAATAGGCATTTTCTATGCTTAGGTTATAATCTGCATAGATTATCTGTGCTGAAACAATATTTTCATATCCTGCGCCATAAAGGCCATAGTTTAGATAAAAGATATCATCCCAGTTATCTTTGCTTGATTCTAAGTTTATGAAATTACAGCATTCTTTTTTACCATAACATATCTGATCATCATTTATAATCCATTTAGTGCATAACTTTTCTTTATCTAGGTTGATTTCACTGTTGGAAACAGTGAAATCGATTATGCCATCAACACTTTCAACACCATCATCATTTTCATCATAAGCTGAATCTGAAGCATATTCTAGGTCAATATCTAATTCATTTGATATATTCTCGATAACTGAACCAGTTATTGTTGAGATAGAAGATATTCCTTTTATCTCCTTCAATTTATCACTATCAAATATCAGATAATTCCTATCATTATTCTCGATATACACCCTCGCCTTGCCTTGTAAAGACACGCTTCCAGATAATTTTATTGAGGTTAGATCAGATGGATTATCAATTAGCCATAAATATTCTAGACTGTTATTAGTGTAGATATCAAGTGAATCTGTAAATCTGATCTCTTTAGTTATGGTTGTATATCCAGTCATCTCTAATCCAAAAAATGAAAAAGATAAGAATACAAGCAATAACAATACATAAGGTGCTGCTTGTTTGACAGAAGTTAATTTTGGAGAATATTTCAGGTCAAAACCTAATCCATCAATCTTAGAGATTACATCATCACTTATCTTTTTCTCATAATCCGGTTTGTTCTTTTCTGCCTGTATTGAATAATGGTCAAACCACTCTTCTCTTGTCTTGCCGTCTATCTTCTCGCTTAACAATTTAGTGCATTCTTTATGGCTTATGATCTTATTTTCATATTTAGAGATTATCCCGGCTAATTCCTCTTTTACTGACTTCTGTTTTGATTTGTAAAGATGATGATTGATATCTTTCTTGATTTGTAAAGATGATATCTTATCTGAACCCTTACCTATACTTTTATCTTGACTCTTCCCTAATATTCGCCTTATTATTTTCTTCCTTTTATCCTTATTATACAACAATGATGATAAGATCAGTAACAAACCTAATATGATGGCCATATAAACAAGATAATTATTTCTTTCAGGAGCTTTCTGCTCAATCTCTTCTTTTTTCTCTTCAACAATCTCCTCTTTTTCTTCAACCTTAGATTTATATTCACATTCTCTTGATTCATCTGGCTTGTTATAATCTAATCTGCAGGTTCCGACTATAGTACATGTTCTGGCCTGCTTTCCATCTGGCATGCATTCGCTCCATTCTGTACAGTTCCATTTAGGTATACATTTCCCTCCTCCGCCTGTTGTAGTGGTTGTTGGTGTTACTGTTGCAGCAGCTGTTGTTGCAGCACTTCCGAAAACACCGAATACGCTGAAGCTTGATACATTGCCATATACATAATTTGAATTGATATCTACTGCACCATCAAGAAGTATCCAATTTCCTGTTGATTTGTTGCATTTATATAATCTCAAGCTTGATTCCTGTATGCCTGAAGCAGTAACATAATCATCATCGTAATGTATTTGAACCTTAGATGAAGTTAAGTTGGTATTAGTATTATTATTTACTATGATCTCAAAGTACCTTGCTAAGTCATTAGTATGTGCAGCACATTCCAGTCCAGATATCTTTTGAGAATATTGGACGATATTCACACTTGTATTTAGATTGCCTACTCCAGTAAGATACAATGTAGTATTTACCCTATTACTTGCATTAATAAGATAAGTCATGGCATTCTGCATATCAACTGTAGAATTAGTGAATTTGCCTTGTGCATATGAAGCTACAACAACTACATCTGCATTCTCTTTTTCAGTATTGGTAGAAGTGTCATTAGCAAATATATCCACTACATAAGCGCCATCTGCATAGCCTGTTGAGTTCCATGAACCATTATAAAATCCATTATATAATGATAAGGTAACATTAGCAGTATTGTTCTCATCAGGTCTCTGTATATAAGCTATAACTGTATCAATAGTATAACCTGAACTGACATTGACTGTAATATTAAATACTGATCCAGCTGCTCCTTTTTCAGGAGTTGCATTGACTGAATTGATGACTAATGGGTCTACCTGTACTGGCTCTGTGACATTATCTATCGTTATGTTTATCCTGACTGTCTCTGGAGATATAGAAGTATTTGAAACTACCTTAGCATAAGCATAGAACTCATAAGAATTACTAGCATTGCCAGTAGCATTAACCCAGAACGTTACCAATTGAGAACTGTTCGCACTTAGGTCAATATACAATGGATTACTGGATGCATTTGTATAGAAAGGTGTTGTTCCAGCAACAGTACTGATCAAGCCGCCTTTGCCAGATACTGGCGCTGCTGTCTCACCAGCAAAATAAACATCTGAAAAATTAATCCTAGCATACAATGCATCTGTACATGGTAAAAATGTTGATGGAGCTATAGTATCCGCACATAAACAATCACTCTGTGAAACAGCACTACCCAATCTAGCATAACTTGGACAAAGTGTTTCTATATAATTAGTGATATTATAATATTCAAACACAAACGCACATTCCCCATAATTTGAACCAGCTACTGAATAAGCATCACATAAAGTATTGTTAGATACACCAGAGATATTGCTGGTTAAACTTCCTTCTGTATTCTTGCATACTTCTCCACCTCCACCAAAACTAGGCTCATAACTCCAATTCCTAAAACCATCTGTAAACAAATCTCCACAACCCTGGCAGCTATAATTGCTTGATCCAGAAACATTACAGAGTCCAGATCCTGCAAAATAATTATCTGAAAAATTAAATCTTGCATATAATGCATCTGTACATGCAACAAATGGTGGACCTGCAAGATCAAATACACAAGTACAATCACTCCTCACTACAGGACTTCCCATCCTGGCATAACTTGGGCATACAGCTTCTATATTAGACCCATTGTACTCAAAAACAATGGCGCACTCTCCACTATAATGTCCTGCAATTGAATAAGTATCGCAAAAAGAGATATTTGCCGTACCTGATATATTACTGGTTGTTGTTCCCCCTGTGTTCATACATACAGGTAATCCTAAATCTGTATTATAGTTCCAATCCTCAAATCCATCTGTAAACAGCTCACCACATGCCTGGCAGCTATAATTATTATAAGCAGAAACATTACAAGCTCCTGCAAAATATTCTGAAGTAAAATCAAATGTATTTGCTATTGTAAGGGTAAAGTTTGAACAATTACCATCCGATAGATCACCAGCCACACACGCACAATCATCAGACGTTACAGCAATACCTTTTCTTTTATAGCTTGGACAAACATAAAGATTAGTATTACCATCATCTGAATAAGTGTTACAGTCTGAATTATAATTATTAGTTATCTGAGTAACTGAATCACATGTTGTATTGGTTAATGTCAGATAAACTGTACTTCCTGCTGATGCACCATAACATGCAGGAACACCGCCACCGATATCTGCAAGATACATCCAACCCGAAGTTGAATTGGTGTACAACAAATCACAAGTATTGCTACAATTATTAGTTGTAATGTCACAATTCTTTATTGGATCTAAGTAAACACTGACATTAGAACAATTATAATCACCACATGTAACATTGACAGTAAATTGAGTAAACTCATTCTGTGTGAAATTAGTATCTGATGTTGGCGAATATAAAGTTATGTTCAAGAAAGGATCTCTGCTTATAGTTATATTTATAGTCGAAGTCTGGCTGCCTACTTCTAGATCAGCAGTAGTATTTGCATATGCATAAAATTCATGGATAGAATTATAATTGCCTGTTGGAACTACATAGAATGTAACTACTTCTGAACTGTTTGCAGTTAAGTTTATTGTCTGTGGGTTTGTACCGTTCATCCAGAAAGGTGTTGCACCTTCTGTAGTGTTTACTAATCCTTTAGTAGAAACTGTAGGGCCTGCAAAATACTCTGAAGTAAAATCAAATGCCTGCGCATATGTCCTACTGAATGAACAAGGAGCATTATAACAATTGCAATCATTTGATATAACAGCTCTGCCCATCCTATCATAACTAGGACAAACATAGAAACTAGAACCTGTCTCTGAGTAAAGTGCACACTCTGAAGCGATTGTCCCTGATGCACCCACAGTATCACATATACCATCTAAACCTGTCAAATAAGTAAGGCCACCTACCCAACACATACCACCATTAGCAGTAAGATATGTCCAACCAGATGTTGAAGGCAAAAACAGATCACCACAACCAGCGCAAGCTGCTGCTGTTCCTGCAGAAGCATTACAAGTGGATAAAGGATCCAAACTGACATTTATCTCATCACAATCATAATTACCGCAAGTTATATTCACGCTAAACCTATTAAACCTTCCTTGAGTCATATTAGTATGTGTAGCGGGGCTATAAAGTGAAACAGATAATGGAAGATCTAAAGTAAAGTTCAATGCATTTGAAACATTCTTATAACCATAATGATCTATGCAAACCAAAGACCAGTTATGATCCCCAACTGACAACCCATAATGACCATAGGTAGTATAATTTGAAGTATATGATGATATATTCGAGGCTACTAAAGAGTTATCAACACTCAGATTGCAATAAACCGTCTGAGAATGGTTTATCGACCAGTTAAACGTAACTGTAGATGTAGCTACTATTTCACCATTAGTTGGCCTGTTCTGTGTTATTTGAGGATAAGTTATAACAAAAGTAAAATTCTTTGCATCAGATGTTCCTTTATAGCCATATGAATCATTACAAGTTATAGACCAATTATGATCACCTTCAGCAAGACCGCCTACTTCCGAAGATGTATAACCAATATTGGATGTTATATATGAAGCTACAACTGAATCATTTACAGTGATATTACATGTAACAGATTCATAATGATCTACAGACCAGTTGAAATTAACTGTCGTTCCTGTTGCTGTCTCAGCAACAGGTGAATTCAAAGTTAAGGCTGGACTATATCCCAAAATAGTAACATTCCATGTATCTGTGATATTTTTTACAGTTGGATAATCAGAAAGATTAGCATAAAAGAAGAATTCAGTAACTGAATTTATTGTCTTTGTTGCATTCACCCAAAAGTTAACTACTTCGCTTTCACCTAAACTTAAATTGACAGTATATGGGTTATTCGATATATTAGTATAGAAAGAAGTAAGGCTGGGAGTAGTTGAAACAAGTCCTTTTACTGGTTCTGCAAGAACACAGCATCTGTATTCATTACTACCAGAATCAGTATTATAACTAACGCTGCTAGTGCATGTACTTATACCATCAACCCTACCTTCAGTTGTATCATTTCTCCATTCCTCATTATTGCTTCCCCCAAATGTCATATACGATGTACACCAGGCAGTATTCAGCATATCCTGATAAAATGACTGAGGACATATGTCTCCACCTGCATAATTAGCCTGACAGATAGCTCTAGCATTGCTCCATGTATCATCTGACCTTTTCGTTGTTTCAGCACAGATATCATATGTTGAACCGTTTGAAGTAGAAAATAATTGAGTACCAATTGGACAAGTAGATGGATCTAAACTTACATTTATCAATCCACAATCTGACTCAGCACAAGTAACATTAACACTGACATTAAACCATCTGTTCTTTGAGACATTTATATCCCCAGAAGGATGAAATATATCCAACATGATTCTTGAAGAAGGAATATATTCAGTTGTATTTATTGTTCTTGTCTCAGTAGAATTTGAATTTGAAGCCCCATCAGTACAATTGACATAAAATGAATATGAACCATTAGATAGATTGCTCAAAGTATAGTTAGCCCATGTATTACTATCATCATTATGTATCTCCATCGAATAATTAGAAGATAATGTAAAGGTGGTCAGATTTTTTACACCAATATACAAAGGCTCAACAATTGATATATTATCTCCATAATACATTACTGAATTGTTCCATGTCAGCATTGCATGATCATCATAATTCCAATTCACATTCATCGCAGTACCAAGGCCATAACCATAAAGTCCATTATCTTCACCATTAGTATATACCCTAGTACAGATATCACCACCATTTTCCCCACCATAACTATCTGATAACGGACCCAAACATACATGATTGATAGAACCATGGTGATCCTTTTGTATATATTCCCAATATTCCACCGGACTTCCACCAGTAGATATCTCAGAACCGCTTGAAGTATGGTTATGCCCTGAATCCAAAGTCCGGTTATAATGAGATGAATTCCAGCTCAACATGACTTGATTATATGTTATCAGGCCGTCTATATCAGTATTCCAGTTAGTTCCACCTAAAACACCCGAATTATGTGATCCTAATGAGAAGGATGAGTTCAGATGAGATACTTTTGCTATGATTATCCATCCTCCTCCTTCAGTAACCATATCACAATAGACCTGGAAAGCAGAATTACCTCCTTCTCCATCTGGATCAATAGTGTATATGCCGCTGGAAGAAGATGGATACCTATCAAGAATTTGAAGGCATGATACAGGATCATTCCAATTCATATTTAAGTTGCAAGTTGTAAGATTCTCGCTGGATGTAACATTTATCTTGATAGTATCATTAGTAAATAAGATAGTATTATTATCTGGTGTAGGATAGGTGAAATTAATATTAGGAACTATTGATTCCTGTACAGTAACCTGATATAATGTTGAGTTAATATTATTGAATGTATCATTTACAGAAACATTGACAAC
>JBDRQV010000150.1:0-8420 GCA_043826105.1 Nanobdellota archaeon
TTCTCTAAGAAGCCAGGAATTATTGGAGTCATTTGGTATTTATCGTCAGATATATAGAAGATTTCGTGAAACATTTCCACAATCCGCATTGATATATATGTCGGCACATATGGGCTTATTTGATCCAGACAATAAATTTGAATATAAAATTAGTAGGGTCAATTAGTTTTTTTGATGTTTTTTTGTAAGTCTAATATTCTTTTGAATTCAAACACATCGCTTGCTGTATGTAATATTAACAGTACCTCACATAATATTTTGTATTCATCAATCTTGAATTTTTCGTTTTTTATCTTTTGCCAGAGCATGTATCTTTTATTTAACATCTCTTTAGAATCTAAGTTATCTATACCATATATGAACTTATAATAGCTGTTGAATAGATCAAATAATTTTTCTAAGTAATCTTTTGTTTTTTTAGATGGTTTATTTGTTATTTCATCAGATAGGTGTCTTAACTTATCGACTATTTTGTCTAGCAGCATTATCAGAGAGTAGTCTGCTGATTTAATCTCCGAGGGAATTTTTGAATAGATCAGTATCCTTAGATAATATTCTATAAATTTGGCAATATTGTCATGAGTATTATAGGTTGTCTTTTGAAATTCTTTAAAATCATCTAGATTTTCAATTATACTATCCATAAAATCTTTTATTAACAGAAAGATTCGTCTCTTTATAACGCCCATATTTCTTTCATCATCTTTAGAGATAAAACATTGTAGAGTTAAAGAGTTAGATTCTTGCTTTATTATCTCCAAGCCAATCAGCCTGGTACACATCTTTTCACAGATCTTTTGAATAGTTGTAGGTTTATTATTTTGATGATCCCATACTTTCGGATTTGAAAAGTTTACAATTATTTCCTCTACTCTTGAACGATATAAACCTCTGAATAATTTTTCTAGTTCAAATTTGGTCATACCTGTACTATCAAACGAATAAATGTTTATTGCTTTTGGCTTTATAGCTGAAGTTTTTATTGATAATGAACCATTTGATTCTTCGCCTATATCTATTTCATCGCCAGATTTTAAGTTTTGCTCTTTAACCCATTTTTTAGGGAGAGTCAATGTGTACGAATCTTTTTGCCCTATCAGTTTTCTTTTCATAACCTATCAGAATACCTCATTCTTTATAAATTTTTCTAAAAAACATACGTAACATATGAAAAATATGGGAAACATATATATTTAATTATAGTATTCACTTTGAAGTAAGTAATTGATGAGATAAATAAAATGATAACACAAAAACGGATAGGACATGGTGGTTCGATAGTACCTGTTATGGATAATGTTCCATCTATACAAGGAGAAAAAGGTAATTTAGATATTGATACAATTGATGGAAGGGTTGATGGAAAGATAAGAGAAGAAAGAAGAAAATTAGAACCTAAACATGATGCTTCTGATAAAGATATAGCGGATTTACTTATCAGTATTCTAAATGTATGTAATCCTGATGATCTACCTAACGGTATAGAAAGCGATACTTTCGAGATATACAACGATTTTAATGGGAATGGATCCAAGATACCTAATGGTTGGGATCAGATCTATTTCTGGGCAGGTAAAGGTAAGGATAAGGATCATGTTTTTCCGACAGCCAAACAGATTGAGGCTGCTGCTGGAAAAGAAAAAGGTAGATCAGCACAGTTTAGGAGCGGTTACTCTTATATATCTAAAGAAGGAGATAGATGTATAATAGACTCTAGGCGTTCACTTCTACTGGCAGCTAAGCATGATGATGAGCCTGTTTTAGAGTTGAGGGTAACCCATTATTCTTTAGATAAAGAGAATAATGCTGGAAGTACAGGCATGGCGTTTAGTATAAAACTTATCCAAGATGGTGCATTTGGAAAAAAGGTATTGACTTATGTTAAAGGAGATGGTTATCTGATTGATCCTGTAGAGAATGTATTTTATCGCCATTATGATCACTACTCTAGTGGTCATGCTCTAAGAAAGCGTGATGAAAGATTAGGCTCTAGGCTGACTAAAGAGCGTTATGAGAACCTATTGACCGCTTCAAGTGATTCTGTCAGAGCAATCCGCATCATAAACCAATTACTTGAAAGCCAGAGAGAGCCAAGCTTTTCTTATACTATCATGAAGATGGTGCTTGAGCCAGGCGCTGAAATGCCCGGATACTTAAAAAGTGGAGAGATGGCTTATTCTATTGATACAGATAACATTTCTTCAGATGGGGAAATTGTATTTAACGCCTCAGATATTGTTTCATTAAGAGCCTATAATCTATTGGTGCGTCCAGAAAGTGATTCAAGATTTAGCGCATGGACCAAAGATTATACCGGGTCTAGGCCTAAGTACGATTCAGTAGAAGATACTGTAGATGAAAAGCCTGTTGAAGCAAATTCACAAACTGCAAAGGGAAGTATCTGGAACCGAGTTAAAGGCTTGTTCTCTGGTTCAGGCAATCCAGAACAACCAGAGATTGGGTATACCTCTCTGGGAACTATTGACGAAGCAGGAGTTAAGGTATCTAGTGAGCCTGAACTTGTCAGGTGTGAGATGAAGAACCTTACTATGACTAAAGCAGGATACGAACGGGCAGTTCAGCAGTATAGGGTGTTTACAGAAGGGTTATTAAGGTCTATAAAAAAAGATATCAATTCAGTTCTTTTAGGACATGATGCAACAGCTATGAATAACTTTGATTATAGGGTATGATAAAATGGACAATAATCTAGAAAATAAATTAGGGGTAGAATTGATATCTGAGGTAGTTATGCCTAGGCAACATAGTTGGGGTGGAGCATTATTCGGTGCTGCTGCAATAGGTGGTTTTTTTGGTGTGGTGGCAGGTTTACCTGAGCCCTCAGTTGATTACTTTGAGCCGCAGCAATTTAATTATGCCGCTGCATTAATTTTTGGGGGGATGATGTCTTTAGCCCCTATACTGGGAACAGCATGGAGTAATTCTTCTAATAGGGCAACTGAAAGGGGAAGAAATTGGGTAAATAGTGAAAAATATGCTGCACTATCTGAAAGGTTAGAACCTTTGTTTGATAATCCCGGGGAGTTTAGGAAAGGTCTGATGGATGAGGGATTAGTAAAGCAGCAATATGTAGATGCTATTATGATTGATTATTTTCGATCTGCTATATCTTCAAATGATATGCCAGGAATAATTCAGGCAGTAGCTGATTTTGATAATTTGACTAGTAGGCGTGCAAAACTTGCTTTTAGGAAGTATGTTGATTCTGATCCAGACCTATCAGAAAGGATAAATCATCTGGATACAGTCGGCTTTGGCAATTCATTTGCAATAAAAAATATGCTTTCTAATGGAGATGTTCTTTTAGAAAAGAGATGGAATGAGGATAGTAGAGGACAAGCAAGATTAGAGACCGAATATAGTAGATTGAAAGATGATGGTGATTTAGATGCTTTGGCAAGATTTTTAGTTAGAGAGAAAGCAGATGTATTGCCTGAATCATCTGATTACTATTGGTTTACATCTTGTAAGATGAGTGAGATTATAGATATATTTGGTGATGAAGGAAAATTTAATCATGCGAAATATTTACTTGATAATGTAATGGGTTATTCGATAGCAAACCTATCTAGTAAGATTGTAACTTGTTATTCTCAATTAGCCGATAAGGCACTAGAGAAACTTAATACACCAGAAGCAGAAAAGTTTATAGATACATTTTCAGACAAAACCACAAACTATAAAGGACATGGTGTCATGGTTGAACGATTAGATTATGTTAGGACGCATTATACTTTCAAAATAGCTGAGAAATATCTGCAAGAGAACGATCTTGGAGAGGCAGAAAGAGTTGCAGAAAAGGTTAAAAATTATGGGGGCTATAATACTTTAATGTTTGAAGTTGCTAATGCATATTTTCAACAAGGTGATATGGATAATGCTGGAAGATTATATTCTGATCTTAAATCTAAAAAAGGGATGCAGAATGTTATTGCAGCTTTTAAGGATATTGGCCAGATAGATAAGGCTGATTCTTTAACAACAGAAATTGAAAAGATCAAATGGTATCATAAATTAAGTTCAAGTACATGGGGGATGAATAAACTTGTTCCAGATTATGAAGTTAGTAAAGCTGCTTAGATACTTTTATTTTCTTTCTATTCTTTAAAGTAAAGTAAACTTTATAAACAAATTCCTTTTTCTTTACACTTATGATACTAACTTACAATCCAGAAGAAATAGAAAAAGAAATATTGGACTTTTGGGCTAAGAAAAAGATTTACCAGAAGGTAAAAGAAAAGAACAAGAAAGGTAAAGATTACTATTTTCTAGATGGCCCTCCATACACTTCTGGAAGGATCCACTTAGGACAAGCATGGAACAAATCCTTAAAAGACGCAGTTCTAAGGTACAAGAGGATGCAAGGCTTTAATGTTTGGGACAGAGCAGGCTATGATATGCATGGACTCCCTACAGAGCATAAGGTGATGGAAAAATTAAAGTTAAAAAACAAGGACCAAATTCCAGAATTTGGCTTAGCTAAATACATAACTGAATGTAAACAGCTTTCATCAGACTTCTTGCAATTGATGAACAAAGATTTCATAAGGCTGGGAGTATGGATGGATTTTGACAATCCATATCAATCTATAAAAGACACATTCATGGAAGGCGAATGGTGGCTGATAAAAAAAGCTCATGAAAATAAGCGGTTGTACGAAGGGGAAAAGACAATGCACTGGTGTGCTTCTTGTTCAACTTCATTAGCAAAACATGAATTAGAATATAACAATATAACTGACAATTCTATTTTTGTAAAATTCAAGGTAAAAGACAAGAAAGACGAATACTTAGTAATCTGGACAACAACACCTTGGACTTTAGCTTTTAACTTAGCTGTCATGGTTCATCCAGAACTGGATTATGTTAAGATAAAAGTAGAAAATGAAAAATGGATTGTTGCTAAGGGACTAGTAGGCCCCTTCATGAGTTCTGTAGTAGATAAGAAATTTGAGATATTAGAAGAATTCAAAGGAGAAACATTAGAAGGGCTAAAATATGAACATCCTTGGGAAAAAGAGATACCGTTCAAAGAGATAAGCTCAGAAAAATTGCATACTATATTACTTTCATCTGAATATGTAGACTTGAGTGCAGGTTCTGGATTAGTCCACTGTGCTCCTGGATGTGGTCCTGAAGATTATGAAGTGGGATATAGAAATGGTCTTCCACCCTTCAACAATATTGATGAAAATGGTATTTTTCCAGAAGAGATGGGAAAATTCAAGAATTTAAAAGCAAAAAAAGATGATAAATTATTCATAGAAGCATTAGGTGATCACCTTATTGCGAAAACACCAGTTGAACATGAATATGCTCATTGTTGGAGATGCCACAAGCCAGTTGTATTCAGGACAACAAAACAATGGTTCTTCAAGATTGAAGATATGATAGAACAGATGAAAGAGCTGAACAAAAAGGTTTTCTGGCAGCCGGGTTGGGCAGGTTCTAACTGGTTTGATTCATGGTTAAATAATTTAAGAGATAATGGAATCACAAGACAAAGATATTGGGGAACTCCTCTGCCTATATGGAGATGCGAATGCGGTGAGTATGATGTTGTTGGCTCAGCAGCAGAATTAAAGAAACTTGCGGGAAGTATTCCAGAAGATCTCCACAGGCCATGGATCGATGATGTAAAGATCAGATGCAAATGCGGAAAAGAAAAGACAAGGATACCTGACATATTAGATGTTTGGATTGATTCAGGCTCAGCATCATGGACATGCCTAGATTATCCTCAAAAAGAAGAATTATTCAAAAAACTATGGCCTGCTGAATTTATCCTGGAAGGGAAAGATCAGATCAGAGGATGGTTCAATCTATTATTGATAACTTCTATGATAAGCATGAATAAACACCCTTACAAAGCCTGTTATATGCATGGATTTGTCCAGGATGCACAAGGAAGAAAGATGTCTAAAAGCTTAGGCAATATAATCTCTCCTTATGAGATCATAGATAAATATGGAGCAGATACTTTAAGATATTATATGATAAGCGGAGCAAATCCAGGATTAGATTTAAACTATAATCAGGAAGATACAAAGATAAAGCATAAAAACCTGACAGTCCTATGGAATCTCCATAAATTTCTGATAGATTATGCAGATAATCTAAAATTAAATCCATTGAAATTAGATAAAACGATCGAGACAGTGATGTTCTCTATTGAAGAAAGATACATAATATCAAGATTAAATTCAGCGATAAAGAAAGTTACTGGTTTATATGAGGAATATAAATTAGACGAAATTCCGCTTGCTATAGAAGAATTATATCTGGATCTATCTAGAACATATATTCAATTAGTAAGGGAAAAGTCTTCATTAGGATCAGAAGAAGATAAGCAAGCTGTATGTTACGCTGTCTATACTGTTTTGATCGAAACTTTAAGATTATTTTCAACTATAGTACCATTCATCACAGAAGCGATCTATCAGAATATTAAGTCAGCTTTCAAGCTAAAAGAAGAAAGCATCCATCTGTTAGACTGGCCAAAAGTAGATGAAAAAAGCATAGATTCTGACCTTGAAAGAGATATGGCCTTAGTAAGTAATGTGGTAACTTCTTCTTTGGCAGCAAGGGAAAAGATAAACCTTGGAGTAAGATGGCCACTGAGACAGATCATATTTGTGACAAAAGACAAAAAGTCAATAGATGCAATTGAAAAATTAGGCAACATAATCAAAAATCAGGTAAATGTCAAAGAGATAGCAGTACAGGAATCTTTGCCTGATATCAAGATAAAACTTCAGGCAGATTTCAAGCAATTAGGTCCTGATTTCGGTAAAGATGCCCCGAAGATTATTGCAAAGCTAACAACTGAAAATCCTGAAACAATATTGAGGAATATTGAAAAAGACGGCAAGCATGTCATTAAAGTAGACAAGAGTAAATTCAATATTGTCAAAGAACACCTGATACTTCAAAGGGAGATTCCAGATAAATACCAGGAAGTAGAATTTAGGAATGGTTTCTTATATCTGGATAAACAGATGGATGAAGAATTAGAATCAGAAGGTTATGCAAGAGAGATAATGCGAAGGATCCAGAACCTAAGAAAAAAATCAGGCCTACAAAAGTCAGATTCTATAATCTTACTGATCAGATGTGAGGAAAGCCTTGCAGAAATGATCAGAAATCATGAAAGTATGATCAAAGAGAAAGTCGGGGCAGAAAAGATAAAGATCTCCTCAGAAAATCCAGCTAAGAAACATAACTTTATTTCTCAGGAAAAGATAAAAGGAAGAGAGTTTGAAGTTTTTTTTGATAAGGTTTAATCTAACAGATGTTCTTCTTTTACTTTAGAGAATATAGCACATATTATTATCATCAATCCGATAATGATCAAGGTATATTGTAAAGACCATTCGACCAAATAACCGATTATAGGGTACAATATGCCTATAGCAAAGCTTCCGAGCATAGCTACTGTAGATATTACTGTAGCCCTGTTTTTTGACTCTATATATTTATTCATATAACTTTTAAACAGGACATCCCTGACAAGACCGAAACTTGCTATCACTATGAATAATGCTACAACAATGGCTGGAATATCAGTCAACCCCAATATTATAAAAGCTATTCCACTTATCAGTGCGCTTAATAATAAGTATCTTTTTTTTGATCCAGATAATCTTTCAAGTTTTACAAAATTATTGATCACTAATACCTCACCGACAAGCATCAATGAGTTGACAAATCCAAAATAGATTATATGTATGTTCAGATTCTGGAGCACAGGCTGGTATAGCCATATTATCATAAAAGAGAGTATAAATATCGATAGGCGGTCAAACGCAAGTATCTTGAGTATCCTGTGTTTTTTGAAGTATTTTACACCTTCAAACATCATATTCCAATAATCTGTCTCTCTTCTTCTCTTGAATCTAGGCTCTTTTAATGTAGATGCTACAATTACAGCTGCAGTAAACGGCAATACCATAAATATCATCGAATATCTTAATCCTATATGCTGCGCAATTATGCTTCCGATAGGCGAAGCTACCATTATACCTATCAATTCAAAGCTCCCTAACTTCGCAAATATCTTTTTCGATTCTTTTTCCTGCTTTATTTTTTTAAGCGAGTCATAGACTAAAGCTTCGTCTGCTCCTGACAATAATGCAAAGCCCAATGCCCAAAGAAATTCTGCTGCCAGAAATATATAAAATGAAGGATATGTGGCGTACAAAACAACAGCTAATGCAGTTATGATAACTGATAATATGATGGATGTTTTCCTCCCAAACCTATCTGCTATTGTTCCAGTAGGTATCTCTAAAGCAAATTTCGAGAATACAAAGAATGATTGAAGGATCATCACTTGAGCAAATGTTATGCCTCCCCATATAGTAAAGAAAGGTATCATCACACCAGCAAAGAAGTGCATA
>JBDRQV010000151.1:0-4593 GCA_043826105.1 Nanobdellota archaeon
TACTTATCTATAATGGAAGAAACACATTGAAAAACATGACCAGGATGATAACCAGGCCAGAAACAGGAGTTTTTCCACAGATCAATATGAAAGACAAAACTAACTTCATGGATTATTTTACTGGTGAAGTAGAATCAGACCTTATCTATTTCATAGATAGCGAAAGAGGCGTAATGGTGCCAGTAAAAGGCCAATTAAGGAATAGTTATACTTCTCAGGATGGTCAGGAGATGACGATCGAAGCACTTCTAAAAGCAGGTGCTCTTCCAAGAAACTACTTATGTGCTGAAGGATCGATCCCTGTGTCAAAGATAGGCGGAAGGACAGAAGTTGCCATCGTAACATCTGCAAGATTTCCAAGCCTATATGTTGTTGTAGCTAATCAACGTGCTTATGGTATGGGGATGGGCAAAGCAAGCCTTTTCAAAGAAGGAAAACTGGTAAAGGACATTCGTTTTGAGCCAGAATACCCTTATGCAGATAGATGTGTTGACCAAGAACATAATATTGCAGGGATCATAACTACTTACAAACCTATGAAAAATAGGCTTATCCCTGATTATGAAGAATATGCTTATTATGCAGAGGACGGCAGTTTAGCGCTTAGCCCACAAAGAAAAGTTAAGAGATCAGACCTGCCTATGAAAGTATGCCTGACCTATAATGGGCATCTCCAGGACAAAAGACCTGTTTTGCCTTAATTAAAGGTAAGATTTATTTACTTGTTTGATATACATATCATTATGCCAAAGATCGATAAGAACCTTCTAGCGATAATCTCTGAGAATTCGCGCATGAAATTAAATGATATAGCTTATTTATTAAAGAAAAGTCCTCAGCGCCTTAAATACAGCATAAACCTTTTTAAAAAAGAGAATATTGTATCTTGCCCTTATCTTGTTTTCGATTATTCTTTTTTTGGCCTTCTGTTATTCAGGGTTTATTTTAAAGGAGGATATATAGGCGAGAAAGATAAGGATGAGATAATAACAAAATTGACCAACAATCCATATGTCAATTCAATCTACGAATTGACAGGTGAATTTGATCTTGCTGTAGAGATAAGCGCACCCAATCCTTCAAAGTTCAATAAAGAGCTAAAAAAAATATCTACATTGATCCCTACAATGAACAATTATAAGATCATCCTGAACATTGTCACTTTACTGTATCCAAGACTATATCTGATAGATAATTCTATCGAACACCTGTTCAGCAGAGAGATCATTGTCGGTGGAGATAGAGGGATACAAGAGTTCAATAGTGAACAAAAAAAGGTAATAAGCATATTGTTGAACAATCCATTGAAAAACCTTGCTTTATTGAGCTCAGAAGCAGGGATGAATATCAGAACTTCTAACTCTATACTGAAAGATCTTCAGGATAAAAAGTTTATCAGGGGATTTAGGTATGTTATCGATACAAGCAAGGTAGGTGTTGAAAAATCCAAACTTTTCCTAAAGCTCCATAATATGAGTGCTGAAAGGGATGCAGAACTGTTGACATTTTTGCGTGAAGCCAAAGAGATCGTACAGGTAAACAGGACTATAGGTGACTGGAATATGGAGATAGATATAGAATCATTTGACAAGAAGCGGATAAGGTACATAATATTGCGCCTTAGAGAAGAATTTAAGGATATCATAGAGACATTCAACCTTATAGACTTCTACAAGACACATAAGGTGTCATATCTTCCACTATTTTTGTTTCAGCAGGAAAGTTAATATTTCTAGACTTTTCAAACCACTCAGATATTAAGAAAATGAAATTTTATCATCCTTATATATCCTTAAGATCTGTCCGTCAGTTAAATATTGATCATATATCTTGATTTTGTCTAACTCACCAGTATAACTATAATAAACATTATTTATCCTTCTTCCACCTATATAATCAATATCATCGCTATATCTCCCAGTTGGTCTCCAATTTGTCAAAGCTCTATTCATACTTGTCTGAGTAGGGTGTCCGTCAACATATAACTTACTTAATTTACTATTGAAATCTATGGTAAACAACACATGATGCCATAGATTAGGTTCTAGTTTCAGATTAGAGGTGATGATCTGAGTATCTGATGCTGGCGTAGTGGGTGTCCATGTAAAAAAAGTGAAATTTAGGTTTTGGTAAATTCCCCCATAACCTTGGCCACCATGTACTCCTGTACCCATGGCATATCCTTCTTGACCTTCTTGAAGTTTTGTCCAATATGAATAAGTGATATTAGAATCTTGCCTAAAAGCAGAAAGCTGGCCTTTTGTATTATATGAACCACCATTAAATGTTGCAGATAATAGCGGTTCTGGAACAAATATTTCAGTTGGAGCATTATCTGGTTCAATATCAGCATATGGTTCATCTAAATATTTATTATATACATTAACATTTGATATATGCCCTTTAAAGTAATTATATACTCCATTGATCACTCTACCGCCAAGAGTATTAGTACCATCACTATAGCTTCCAGTTGGTTTCCAGTTTGTCAATGCTCTACTGATTGTTGTTTCTACAACTTCACCATCAATATATAACTTGCTTAATTTATTATCAAAATCAATTGTAAATAAGATATCATGCCATACATTGGGTTCCAAATTTAGATTAAATGCACTGATTTGAGTATCAGATGCCGGCGAAGATGGTGTCCATGTAAAAAAGAAGGTATTCAAGTTCTGATATACTCCACCGTATCCTTGACCTCCATTACTTCCAGTACCAATAACATACCCTCCTTCTCCTTCTTGGAATTTAGTGGAAAAAGATATAGTCATAACATCATCATTATAGAATACATCATCTGCCATATTAATCATCTGATTATCAAATCTCTGGGATAATGATAATAACCCACTTTCATCATCTATCAATGTATTACAATCATTATCAATACCATCATTAGCAATTTCATAACCTAATGCATTATATGGGTCAATATATGCCTTCACTTTGCAATCCTCACATATGACATAAGCTAAACAAAAACCATTATTATTAGTTATTATAGCATTTGTATCACACTCTTCCCCTTCATCTAATACCCCATTATGGCAGCTGCCTAGATTACAGGAACAGCCAGTATCGCAATAATAACCATCAGCACAGTCAGAATCTGTTACACATCCATTATTGCAGTCAAATGAACAGCTAGCTATATAATTGTCATGGGTACAATAACAATCAGGATTACAATTTCCTAGTTCATCACGGACATATAAAACACCATCTACACATTTGTTTGTCAGTTGTGGACAAAATTGATTGTTTAAGATAGAGGGCGTTTCACATTCTTCTTTCCCCGATATGATATTATCACCACATACTGTGTTAGCCACATGTTGATAAGATTGAAGAAGCAGATCATCAGTTCCATTAAGCATATAATCAGAGGGATTTCTCTCTGGAACATTTGAGTCTTGGTTGGATATTGCTCTTAAAGCGTCTAAACTATAATATTCAGGTATTTTTTCAGAATCGTATAGATGTTGTATGTCTTCTTCTGAAAGATAGCTATTAAATATTCTGATCTTATCTAGAGATCCGGTATAATAATAGTATTTATTGACATAACGTCCGCCAATTAGGTCATATTGTTCAGTGCTATATTGTCCACTTTGCCGCCAGTTACTTGGTGGAAGATTAAGTGTAGTTACCCTTTCAATTCCATTGATGTATAATGCATAATCTTTATTTTCAAAATCTATTTCGAAAACTATATGGTTCCATCCATTAACTGGCAAATTCAAATCTGTTGCTCTGATATGCCTATCTGATGCAGGCGTAGTTGGTGTCCAGGAAAATAAAAAAGTATCTTTATTCAGATACATCCCACCATAACCATGTCCTCCTTGGGCACCACTTCCCATAACCCAACCTCCACCACTTCCACCTATCTTAGTCCAAAATGAAAAAGTCAATGCTCCTCTTTTTCTAAATGGCGAAGAATATTTACCTAATGTTAATAATCCAGAACCGTCAAAATTTACATAATCATCATCTTCATTTTGTATGAAATCGGGACAACCATAATGGCAATCATATGAGTAAGTGTTTGTATCATCTGAGTTTCGTGCATTTATAATATGAACATCTTCAAAATCCATAGAAAATATCTTACTAGAGATTGCTGTTGATGAAAATGCCTTCCCTACTAAATCAGCATTAGGCATATTCATTATTGCAAATATACCTATAATAAGCAAGACTCCAGCTGCAAATGAAACAAACACCCTATCTTTTTTCATGATTAAATATCAAATTTAAAATAACCATATATAAACTTTTTGCTAATCTTGAGGAAAGATTTATATACATAAATCATTAAAAATTATAATATGAAAAAGATTCTGAGCATTAGTTTATTTATTTTTTTAATTACATCTGTATCTGCAGTAGATCTTGATGGAGATGGTTGTCATTGGAATTCTTGTTCTATATACCAAAGGTGTGATTGTGATGATACAGATAGCAGTATATGTGATTATGCTGATGTAAATCTATATTTTGATCTGGATGATGATGGTTATTATGCCAAATTACCTTCTCAAAGACATCTCAATGATGATTTTTGTCATGAACATTCTTTTCAAA
>JBDRQV010000152.1:0-3158 GCA_043826105.1 Nanobdellota archaeon
ATAATTTTTATAAAAAAAGAGAAAGATTTTTAAATAAAATAGTATTCTTCTCAATAAAGTTCTGAAGTGATTTACATTCGGAATATCCATACATATTTCTCCATTTTAGGGAAATATAATATTATCAAGGGGGCATAAAATGACACAAACAAACAATACGGCACAAACAAACAATAGGCGAGCTGAATTCCATCTAAATTATGGAACGATAGTGATTTCAGATAGACATTTGCCAGGCTACCAATCAATTGCAGTTTCTAGGCCAGAACAAGAGGCAGGCAGTCGTTTATCAAAAGCAGTAGGCTACATTTCTCGTTTAGTAAGGAAATCAGGTAGGCCAGTATTTGATACTGACACATATGTGGGTGATGACACAACAGCTGCTACAATACAATATGATAACGAAGCAAAAAAGGACTCTTCAGCAAGATCAGTTATTGAAACAGCAAGAAATCAAGGTATCGATTCTCTGCTTTTCTTAGGAATAAACCCTAACGGAGTTTCTTCAGAAGTAGCTGTTCAGAAAACATTGGGGGCAGCATTAGGTAAGATCAGGAGTAATGAGGGTATAAGAAATATAGGGGTTGTATGTTTGGATCCTGCTCAATACGAGCACGCAGTATCATTTATGTATTCCATGGTATCTAGGAACTAATAAGAATTTTTTTATTTTATTTCTTTTTCTCTATACATATTCAATATCAGTCTTGTTCTTGTATGGTCTACATCAGGATCCTGTTGTAGCTCTTTTATAAACTTATCAAGTTGTCTGGTGGTCTGGAACCTTGCCAATATTTCTGCATCATACTCTCCAGTCATATCAATTGTTAAAAAGACATTTGGGTGAGCACTTAACTTTTTTGCTATTCCAAAAAACCCGCCTTTCCTTATCTTAACACCTATCAACACCTGTATACCATATCCTAACTTTTCATAATCAACATTGATGGTTTTCTTCTTTATGATGCCGCTTTTTTTCAAGTCATGGATCCTTTTATTTACTGTTCCCAATGCAATTCCACACTTTAATGAAATTTCTCTATTGGTTATGTCGCCGTTATCCAAAAGCAGGTTTACAATCTTCTTGTCGATATCATCTATTTTTTTGTTCATTTTTCAATGCTTATAATTTATATAAAATGAACAAGTATATAAATTTATCTAATTTTTTGATATTTTGTTCATAAAAAGACTAAAAAAGTATTTAAAAAGATGTAAGTTAATAAATATCATGAACGAGCAACAAACCACACAATTACCTACTTCAATAAGTCAGGTTTTTGACAATCCTCTTGATTTTACAGAAATTAAAAGAAGATATGATGTCAGACTTCATGAGTTAGGGGCAGCAGAGGCAAGGCTTACTCAACAAAAAGCAGAAAGAAGATCAACTCTTGAAGCTATCGCTGATAAATATATCGGAGCAGACGAGGAAACAACACACCTTTTAGAAGCTCGTATGAAAGCAAGAGTTAGGAAAGATCTTGCAGATTCAATTGGAGTTGGCTCAGAACAAAGCAGATATGTCCAAAAGGTTATGGCAAGACTTGACGATATACTAGACTTCCGTCAAACAAAAGATACTCCCGAACTACGTAGGGCAGCAGCAAGCTATTTTATGGCTGTTTGGGACGAGGCAATAGTTCCAACCCTTCAATTCTCTACTGGGCCATTTAATGTAGATATAGGGTTCCAAAACACAGCAGGAGTTGCATCAATGGATTCAGTAGCTGTAGGAAAAGATGGGAAAGGAAATCCTCTGCCTGGAGAACTGCATCTAAGCGGTTATTCTTTGATGGACCTTATCAAACATACAGATTTTGTAGGATCTATAGGGGTCATGCTAAAACGTAAACCATTAACAGATAAAGAAAGAGAACGATTGGGATTATATCTCTCTTCAAATGCACCAATTGATGATATTGTTAGACAAAGGATAGATCATGTTATGGTGAATTTAACAGATAATCCCGTTAAGAATGCTAAACTATTGATGATTGCCCTTAGCGGTGTTATGCTCTACACAGCTGCAGGTTCAGAATACATAGATTTAACTCCCATAACATTAAAAGTACCATCAGAAGGTTTAGGTAGAGAATCTGTTTTAGAACAAAAATTAAATACTTTTTATGCCATTGCAGATCAAGGATTATCATTAGGAGCAAGAATTACCACATCAGCAGCATATGCAGTTAGACGAGTATTAGAAAAACACGGTCAGACTCCTGATCCAATGCCACAAGAACATAATCCAGATATTAGTTGGGGAGCAAACTTCTTAAGGATGGTTTTTGGTGATAACTATACTAAGAGAGACGATTTTCAGGAAAAAGCAGATGCACTTGATACT
The DNA here is from genome assembly GCA_043826105.1 of Nanobdellota archaeon. Taxonomy (GTDB): domain Archaea; phylum Nanobdellota; class Nanobdellia; order Woesearchaeales; family DATDXC01; genus JBDRQV01. The sequence continues at coordinate 2,351 of JBDRQV010000152.1, forward strand.
TATTTTCAGCTTATAAGGACACATGGAGCAGGAAACGCTTCTAGTTTTGCAACTAGGGTCGCAGGAGGGGCTCATGCAGATCTTTACACAGCACTTTCTTCTGGTTGTAATGTGCTTTCAGGAGATAGGCATGGTTTTGCAAACTATGGTGTTACAGTACAAGTCGAACCCATATATCATAGACTAAAAGAATCAGGTAAACCGATAACTGATGATATGATTAAAGCTGAAGTTGATAAAGTATGGAAGCAAGAAGGTTCTTTCAAGGGAATAGGTCATCCAGTTTACAATCGTGACCCAGATGGAAACCTACCAGGTGATCCAAGAGCAGGTGTCATGGTCGATATGATAAGATCATGGAACATTTCAGAATTAAATGATAAGCTAGATTTTTATAAGACATGGGCTAAGTATGCTATAAAAACATTGGAAGATGAAAAAGGGCAAAAGAATCGTTTTCCAGTCAATGTAGATTTTTATTCGGGTTTTTTACTTCAGGATAGGATAGGTCTTCCTGTTGAATCAAATACTGCAATGTTTGAAGTTGGAAGGTTTTTTGGTCATTTAGCTAATTACATGGAGGCTATCCAGTTTGGTCTGGTAAGGTCAAAAACACTTTACTTAGGAGACAAAGGCAGAAGCTTTACTCAAAATGGTCATAGTTAGAACTCTTAACTATCTCTTTTTCTCTTGTTATTATCAATCCTTCAACACCATTCAGACTTTCAATAAGTTCTAGGCCTTTCTCTTTACCTAAAACAAAAACAGAAGTAGATATTGCATCAGCATCCCATGCATTATTTGCAAT
>JBDRQV010000153.1:0-7263 GCA_043826105.1 Nanobdellota archaeon
AGGATGGTTATGGTATTAATATGAGTAATGTAGTTAATGCGACTGTTAAGAATTGCTTCATAACTAACTTTACAAGGGCAATTAGTCTTGATGATGTTAATGATAGCTTATTTGATAATAATACAATTTATGCTAATAATGGGGATTTTTCAGGTCTTTACATGATTAATTCAAGTAGAAATATAATCTCTAATTTTAACTTTAGTAACAACAATGCTTCGAATAACACAGGAGTATACATGTTATTCTCAAACAATAATCATATAGATAACAATACTTTTAGGTTTAATACTTTGTTTGCAAAATGGGCACCTGTGACTTCTGCAGTTTTAACATTGGATCACTTATCCAACAATAATATAATAAATCACTCTGTTATAGAATTTAATAATGCCACATCTTCTGATCATCTTTATTGTGGTGGAATGGCCTGTATAGCATTTTCACAAAACAATACTTTTGATAATACATATATTCATTCTAACATACTTAACCCTAGTACTCATATGTATGGTGGTTTGATGGGCTTATTCGGTAATTCAGATACTACCTCTTCAAACAACACAATAAGAAATTTGACAGTATTTTCAAACAATGTTACTTCAGGATCAGATTGTAATCCAGGATTGGGATTAGCTTTACTTAATCATGTGTATAGTAATACATTTGTTGATATCAATATAACTTCTAATAACATATCTTGTGGAGATGATATTGATGTTGCAGGTATATTGGGTGCGTATAAGAATGTAAGCGATAACACTTTCTCGAATGTAAGTATTGTTTCTAATACAGTTGCTGCTAAGGATATTGTTATTGCAGGAATGTCCAACATAGCGGGTGATAGTAATAATAATCTTCTAGAAAATTTTAATATTTTTGATAATACTATCCATTCAGGTACTGGCTTATTTTTTGCAGGATCTATGATGTTGTATAATTCTGCACATAACAATACTCTTTCACATATGACTATAATGGAAAATACTCTCTCATCATCACCTTATGCAGGAGGTATAATTCTCCTCTCTGGAGGTGCTGCTTATGGTCAACGGCCCGTAACTAATAATACTCTGAGTAATATAATCATGAGAAATGCTTCTAATTTAGGTCCGGGAATATTGTTCTTGGGCGATATATCTAATAATAAACTACTCAATTCTGAGATAAGACATATCCCAGATTATGCAATAATCCTAACATCTAATTTATTAGGCTTTTCTGCTGAATATGGTCTTAATACTACGTTTGATAATGTTACAGTTCTAGAAAGTCCTAATGGTTCATTATGGATATATGATTCTAATAATGTATTGTTCAATCAGACATTTATCAATTCCAATTTCACATCTTCAGTTGTTTTAGAAAATCCCAACGGTTCAATAAATTATACTTCAGGAATTAACTTTACCTCGCAAGTGAACCTTTATGATGTTTTGAACATTTCAAACAATTCAATAACTGTTAATTCAAGTTTAGCAACTGGAATGAACAGAAGCGCGGTTGTTAAATTACATAGTTTACCCTTTACAAATGTACATGTAGAATATGCTTTGGATGATGTTACTTTTGTCAATTGTACACCTTCGACAGATCCTGCTTGTACATCAGTATCTTATATAAACAATAATCTTACATTTACAACATCACATTTTACCAGGTTTATAGCAGCAGATGGCAATGCTACAGATACAACCAATCCAGATATCAACTTTACAGCACCCACTACAGCTGCAGGAACATATACCCAGACATTTATCACTGTCAATGTTACTGCTACAGATGATTTTGCTATAGATACAATAAATATCACTTTGTGGAATGCAGCAGGATATGTAAACAGTACTAACTCATCTGTTAGCCCATTATTCATCAACTTTACAGGATTATCTTATGGAACATACTATCTAAATGCAACTGTGAACGATACATCTGGAAACATTAATACCACTGAAACAAGAACAATCATATTACAGGCAGCTGCGGCTACTGGGCCAACATGTGGTGATGGAGCATGTAATGGCGTTGAAAATTGCGAATCATGTCCTGGTGATTGTGGTTGTGAAGCAGGTTATGCTTGTGTTGCTGGTGCTTGCCAGGTTATCGGTTTAAGCCCAGCACCATCATTAGCTCCTGCTATTGCACCACCAGTACCTATAACACCATCTTCACCACCTCTATCTACTGCTCCGGGTTATGTATCATTGATAACCAAGCAAACAGGATTTGCAAATTCGCCTTGTTATACATTAAGATATACAGAAAGAAATGAGCTGCTGTATCTGACTAAGGCTACTGTTAGTTCTAAACTAATACCTGAAGGTTATGAGCTTATCACAGATCCAGTCAAACTTGACTGTTTGGGTGAGAGCGTAGACCTTACATTCAATATCCCTGAAAATTATAAAGATCTAAGGGCTATGAAATGCAGGCAGGATAATTGTTATGACATCTCTTTGTCAGAAGTAGAGGCATTGAAATGTGGTGAGATCATATATGAAAGGCAAAGACAGACGACAAATCTCACTCCTGAATCTATGCCTATAAAGATCCAAGAAACCTCTATAAATCTAAGTGAAGCTAACCTTTTAGCGAGCGGTTCAAACTCTATACAGTTTTATAGCATGGCAGGTGTAAGGGCTACTCTTTCTATGCCTAATATTTCAGTATCTGAAGCAGTAAATACTCGATTTAAGATCATGGGCACTCCAGTCATACTTAGATTGGATGATATATTAGATACTAATATCACTTTGACATTGCCTTATCCAGAAGAGGATGGTGTTTTATCTGAGACTATCAATCTTTATGTCAAAGTAGGCGATGAGTGGGAGTTTATAGGTGGCAATGTTGATACTAAGAATAAGCTAGTTACGGCAACTGTAACAGATATAGGCCAATACGGTGATGAGATGATGTTTGCATTGATGGGTGCAATATGCACTTATTGCCATGAATCAGAACTAGAGAAAGTCTATGAACCGAAAATCTCTTCTAGGGATGCTATCATACTGATCCATGGGTTTGCAAGCTCGTCAGCCACCTATCAACCATTGATAGATGATATAAGGCTGACAGACCAGCCATTTACAGTTTATACATTTGGTTATCCTATGACTGAAACAGCAGAACAGATAGCTGATGAACTTACATATAAAATCGAGAATGTTTCAGATGAATTTGACAGGCTCTATATTGTGTCGCATTCATTAGGCGGATTAATAGCACAAAAGGCTGTCTATAATGCATATCAGCAGAATAGGGGTTATGTCAATAAGATAAGGAAGATAGTTTTAGTCAGTGTGCCTAATGAAGGCTCTCCAGTAATATCAGCATATAAAAAATTATTCGGGGCCCTTATAAACAAGGATTCACCGCTTGCGTTATTCAGTGTAAGCACAGAGCTTGTCGATTATCTGGAGAAGGGAGAAGTGATACCTACAGTTCCTGGAATTAATTATAGGGTTATATCGGGAATAAGAAATTATGAGCTTGATTTCTTGTTTTCTAAGGTAGAATTGGATAAACTCTTTAAACAGTATAATCTGAGCGATGGAATACTTTCTTTGAAAAGTGCGCAGCATGTCGGGGATTCATATATAAAAGATAAGTGTTCAAATTATTGGGAGATCAACAATACACATACAGAGATATTAGATGATTTTACAACCAGAAAACTGATCGAGAGAGTTGTTTCAGAAGAGATATTGGGCCAGTCTATGTTCGGAAGGAACCTATATCTAGAGATGCACATAGATGATTGTTCGCCTTATGATGCATATATATTGATAGGCAAGAGAATAAACCTAGATGAGATATATGATTCTACATCATGCTTATGTGGAAATGGTGTATGTGGTGAAGGAGAGAATGCCATAAACTGTCCATCTGACTGTGCCCAGGCAATGGCGCCTTCCAGGCCAAGCTATCTTTTGCTGCTTGCTTTGATATTTGCTGTTATGGCTTCTGTATTGACCATATTCTTTGTTTTCAAACTGTTCAGGAGAGTTGTCAGCTTAAGCAGAAAATTGAAAAGAAAGAAATAATGACAATCTTTATAAATTCTTTTTTATTCGAGGATATACTATGGCAGGTAAAGAAGGAGTTAAGATAGGTAAAAAGAAAGAAGTAGAACTTACTGAAAGAAAAAAGCTTACCTCTAATGAGAGGATTAAGGAATTAGAGGATGAGATAAGTAAGACCAAATATAATAAAAGGACTCAACATGCTGTTGGTTTGTTAAAAGCCAAGCTGGCAGTCCTTAAAGATAGGGCTGTTCAAAGGTCTTCCACCGGTAAGGCAAGGGGAGATGATCGTTTTTCAGTCAGGAAAACAGGGGATGGTACTGTTGTCCTGTTGGGCTTTCCCTCAGTTGGTAAATCCACATTATTGAATAAGATCACTGATGCTAAATCAGATATAGGGGCATATTCATTTACAACTTTAAGCGCTGTTCCTGGCATGTTAATCTATAATAGTGCAAAAATCCAGATATTAGATGTTCCTGGAATCGTTTCAGGAGCTGCTTCTGGAAGGGGAAGAGGTAAAGAAGTTTTGAGCATGTTAAGAAATGCAGATATGGCAATGATATTGGTCGATGCTTTGTATCCCCAACATTATAAGGCAATATTAAATGAGGTTTATGAGACAGGGATAAGGATCAATCAGGATAAGCCTGATGTTAAGATAACAAAAAAGGAAAGGGGAGGTATAGGGGTCGGGACTACTGTCAAGCTCACTAATATAGATAAGAGAACAGTAGTCGACATTGCAAGAGAGATGAGACTGAGCAATGCTGATATCTTGATAAGGTCAGATATAACTCCGGATCAGCTTATAGATGTTATAAAGCAGGATTGTGTATATATGAAAGCATTGGTAGTTTTGACTAAGGCAGATCTGATCTCTAAGGAAGAGCTAATCAGAATAATAAACAATATAAAACCAGATGTTGTTATTTCAGCTGAAAAAGATATAGGGATCGATGAACTAAAAGAGAAGATATATCACAGGATGAGATTTATCAATATATTTCTCAAAGAAATCAATAAACAGGCAGATATGAAAGAACCATTGATAATGTTTGAAGGCAGCACTATACAGGATGTTTGTTTAAAATTACATAGGGATTTTATCGATAAGTTCAAATTTGCGAGAATATGGGGAAAGTCTGCTAAGTTTGATGGCCAGGTTTTCAGAAAATTGGATAAGGAACTTCATGATGCTGATATTTTAGAGTTGCATATGAATTAAGAATATTATTTACTTTCTAGTGATTAATAAATCAATAAGCTTTATATACGACTGCTTTTTTCCGTTTTGATATGTATAATCTAGAATATTCAGCTTGTTTGTGTCCTGTACGTGCGACAGAGGAAGGTATAGAAACTTTACTAACTAAAAGAGTCTATTTTAATAAGGAGATGGACAGGCCAATGAAATTTCCTGGAGAATGGGTTTTTGCTGGAGGTATGTTCTCAAGATCAGATACATCTTTAAGAGATACAGCGATCAGGGAGTTTTATGAAGAAACAGATTATGATGGGGATATAGCAAATACTGTTTTTTTACGCATAGGTAAAGGCCCATTGAATGGAAAACAACATTATATTGCTTTTTATGGCGCAAGGATCGATGATTCGTTTTCTTTTGGCGGCAAGGTTAATGGAGAAGTTCTAGACACAAGGTGGATGAATGTTGATGATGCATTGTCCTTAATCTGTTCAGATGAGTTTACATATGAACAAAATAAATTAATAGCTGAAATGGGGATAAACTCTTTAGCTTATGGAGATTATAGGATTGATTCAAGACAGTTTCCTTCTCAGGTTGTGGAAACATTAAAACTGATACATTCTATCTCAACACGCGAAAGTAGGACCATGTGTGAGTTAAAGAAGGGATTGGGCATTTGATCAAATAAAAAGCAAATCTATTTAAATCAAGTACATATCTGAGTATTATCAATATACAAAAGGTGATAATCATGGCAAAAACAAAAAATCAGTCCACACAAGCAGCAGGAAGTGTAAGTAGTGATGAACAAATCGGCTTCCATAAAGGTGCTTTGTCAACTCTTGCAAAGGAAAGAGAAGAGATGATGAAAATATTACAGATAGTAGAACAATTAATGCAGATGCATATAAAAGGATTAAAAGATTTGGGTGTTGATCTTGAGGCTGCTGCTAGAGAAGCACAAAAAGCAGGAAAACCAGCTAAGAAAGCAGAGAAAAAACCAATTGAAGACATATTAAGGTAAGTTATAAAACCAATTATCTTTTCTTTATTATCATGAAGTTTACAGCTTATGGACATGCTAACATAACATCCAGGCATAGGAATACTCTAGAGTTTACTAAAGATGCTTCTTTGACATTGAATGGTGATTGTATAGTTGGAGTTAGGGCTGATTTTTTATTGAAAGATATCAACTTTTTTCTAAGAAAACTAAAAAACAAGAAAATAAAAATGAGGATCAGAGTAATGGATATAATTGAAGAGATTCATTTTGAGGCTAATCCTGATTTTGATGATGATACTGAGATAGTGATAAGGAAAAGTGATTTTAAGAGCAAAAGAACATTAGGGATAAACGCTGATAAGGCTGCTAATGACCTAAATCTTAAGGATATGTTACAGAAGGATGGTCAAAAGATTTCTGTTGAGTTTTTTACTATCTAAACATAGTCAATTTAAGATAATTTTATAAACAATTATCTATTCGAGTATTCTTATTGGGGGAAATCATGGAACTTAATCCTATAGAAACACATTCACATAAATTACATCATCAATTTAGCAATACTCGTTGGAATAAGAGCCTGGAAGAGGAAGTAAGGGATCTTTACTTTGGCAATTTTAAAGAAGCCAGGCATTATGAGGAAGCGAACGGCAGATCTTTGAAGGGGATATTAGAGATGGCAAAATGGGGTGCACATGTTAGGGAAGTGTATCATTCTGGACAAAAAAGAATATCTGGTGAGGGATATAGCGTACATCCAAAAAGAACAAAGACTCTGCTTAATGGTTTTCATGTAGGGTATACTGCTTTTATCGGTGCAGATAATCATGATATAATTGAAGAAAGAGAAGCTAATGAGATAGGGGATTTCAGGGAGCCGGAATATCTGAATAAGATGGGCGCTTTCTTCTTTTCTTATGCAATCGATTATTATATAATGATCAGGTCTAATGATAAAATTCCTGAAAAAGAGAAACCACTTTTTTACAGAGATCTTAAGATGGTCTTAGAGATTGTTGCGA
>JBDRQV010000154.1:0-7573 GCA_043826105.1 Nanobdellota archaeon
ATTGATTTTTTATAATGATCCTCTATGATACATGCCCATTTAGCCAATATCAAAACTTCTTCATTAGTTAATACAAACTTCTTCCTTTCTTCCTCTGGAACAGGTATATTTTTCACAGTTTCCTTAGAACCCTCTGTAGCATATATCATCCTTAGATTCTTATTCCCTATAGACTTGCTTAATACTGGCTGATAACCCAACTTCAAAGTTGGCTTAAAAACATAATATTCATCAGGGTTTACTCTCCCTTGCACAATATTCTCCCCTAGACCATAGATAGCATTTATCAAAACAACATCCTGAAATCCTGTTTCAGTATCGATCGAGAACATCACTCCAGAAGCAGCCAGATCACTCCTGACCATCTTCTGGACTCCGATGCTCAAAGCAACCTTAAAATGGTCAAACCCCTTATCCATACGATAATGGATAGCCCTATTTGTAAATAATGAAGCAAAACATTTTTTGCATGAATCTAATAATAAAACATCTCCCCTAACATTAAGGTATGTTTCCTGTTGGCCTGCAAAACTAGCATCTGGAAGATCTTCAGCTGTTGCAGAACTTCTCACAGCAACATCTGTATGTTCACCATATTGTTTACATAATCTCTTATAAGAAATTATTATTTCCTTCTTTAGATCCTCTGGAAATTCTGCATTGAGTATTAATTCCCTTATCTTTCTACCTACTTCTTGTAATTTTTTGACATCGCTTTTCTTTAATCCTTTTAATATCTGCATGATATGTTTTTTAATATCTGCCTTATCGATAAAATATCTATAAGCTTCAGATGTAACTGCAAAACCATTTGGAATTTTAACTCCTTTTTTAGTTAAGTTCCTGTACATCTCACCTAAAGAAGCATTCTTTCCGCCCACTAAAGGAACATCTTCTATGCCTACCTGATTGAACCATAAAATAAATTCCTTAGACTTGTTCACAATACCACCTCTTTTTATTAAATCTGAGACAAGAATCTATTTAAACTTTTGGTTTTTATGAAATAAAAACTAAAAGGTTTAGAGATCTAAAAACATTTTAGGGCCTTAGATTTTTAAAAGGTTTTTATTTTGATTTATTATTTTAAATACCACTTATTAGTAGTTAAAAAAGAGAAAGATTTAAATACTAGTTCTTACAATATACTACAATATGGGATATACACCAGGTCAAAACTTAGCAAAATTAGTACATGCCATCATAAGAGGAGAGAGGATAGATAGAAGGCTATTCTTATCAGGCAGCGGAGAAGCTATTGGAGCAGGTTTAGCAGCTGCCATTCCAGGCTCAAGTGCATTAGCTTCTGAAAGTTTAACAGAAGCAGAACGTTTTTTCTATGATTTTCCAGATGAAAGCAGACTCGCTGGTGCAGAAAGAGTTACAAAACATGAAGTTCCTGGGGCAAAATATTGTTTAGTCCATATTAAACAGGGACATCAATATGAAGAAGGTGTTATTGATAGAAATAAATTGCCCTTGATAAACAGGGTGCAAAGAAGCATATATGATATGATAAGCCAACTAAACATTTTTTATAATGTAAATGGCATAAGGCTAGAAGGTTATTATAATGAACACCAGGGAGATTTAACAGACTGGGCAAAAGAAAGATATGACAGCCTTAGCGCTAAAGTAGATCCTGTTATGTACAGATACCTTGGAGGCGGAACACAATTAGCAGCAAAAGAAGGAAAGATCAGGGTTTTAGCAGGAGATACAGAAGATGGATTACGAGAAGCCACTAGGCACATATCTGATCCTGTAGCTAGAGATACTTATGTTTTTGATCGCAGAGAAAATTTATTATTGGAATTGATAGAAAAGGAAGGAACACCTATAAATATATTAGTGGCTGGTGGCCTTCATTCATTTGTTGGTAATGCCACAGATGATCCTGATTGTTTCCAAAAGATTAGGATTTATTCAGCTCAGGACAATATTGAAGCCTGGAACCAAGCACATCCAGATAAGAAAATATGCCATATTTCAGTCTTGCCAAAGGGTGCTCTTGAACAATTACAGTATTCATTAACTCACAGATAAGTAAGTATCGTTCTTTACATTGATCCAATAACCAAAATAAGGCTTCACTATTTGTAGATCTGATAATGCAGGCAATAAAGGATCGAATGTTTTAGCACCTGTTTCATCAAATCCTCTTACAACACTGACATTATCCATAATTGGACCTAATGCATCTGCAATGTTTTTTTCAGTAGTTGTAATTGGACCTACAAGATTCCAACCTTTATTTAGTCGGATTTGTGATGAAAAGTAAGGTATTCCTGAGACGACCAAGTTTGTATCTTGAGTTACTTTTATCCAATAGCCCCTATCTGGCTCAAAGACAGTTAAACTCCCATAAGTTCCTTGTTCTGTCACAATGTAACTCTTTGCTTCATTATCAAATGTTCCAAAAAAAGTATAGTTTCCTTCGATAGAAGATAATAAGCAAGGAATTTCGCTATAATGAATATTGATGCATTCAGTAGTTATTTCTGCAATTTCTTCTAGAGGTATCGAGATAAGATTCCAACCCTGATTTAAAGGTATATTTAACGTAGTTAACCCAACAGTTTGACACCATGATGTATGGTCTGAACTAATTTTAAGATATTCATCAATTCCTTCGTCTATTCCTTCGTCTATATAACCATCACCATCATTATCTATTCCATCTGCAATAGCAAAAGTTAGAGGATTGCTGTCTCCGTCTTCTCCTAATGTGTAAGCATCCCCATTATTATCTATTCCATCTGCAAACATCGGACCACAAATCCTCCCATCAGGACATATACAAGGATCATGCAAATCACAATAATTGCATCGTTCTCCTTCTGGACAATAATCGTCAAATTGTTCATAATGTCCATCTACAAATACTGCACTTGTTGGAGAACCTGGTTCTGCATTAAAATTATCATCATAATAATTGCAAAGTTCAGTTGGTATATCCCTTACACAATTTTCATCAACTTTGCCGTCACAGTCATTATCTTTAGCATCACATAAGTATTGTAAAGATGTTTCATCTTCTTCTTGAGGGAATTGTGCATTACATAAAGTCCATGTACCCTCATTACAATATTTCATCCCAAAAGAACATACTCCCTCATTATTATATCCGCAAAGCTGTTGTTCACCATCTAAACAACAATCTGCCAAACCCTCATCAACATAGCCGTCACAGTCATTATCTCTGCCGTCACATAACATCTCATCATGTTCATAAAGACCAGTACAGTTCATTTGCATAGATAAACATTCTTGCTCTTGTCCATTGATACATCCTTTAGAGCATAGCGAACAAACACCATATGGTCCACAAGAAGTGTTTACTAGGTCTTCTGATTCATCAACTTTGCCGTCACAGTCATTATCTGTTCCGTCACATATTTCATAACCTAATGCAAGATACGGTTGAACCAAAGTATGATTTTGACAATCTTGGCAAAACATCAGATAGATACAGTATGGGCTCTGTATACGATAAAACCCAGTTGAATCACATTCTTCTCCTGCATTGACTATACCATCGCCGCATAAACCCTTAGAGACACATTCACAGCTGATATTGCACATATGACCTGATGGACAATCAGTGTCTGTTTCACAAGCAGAATTACATTTTTGTTTTGAACATGTTGGAACATAAGTATCATAAGCACAATAACAATCAGAATTACAATTCCCATATGGGTCTCTTATCTGAAGAACATTGCCATAGCATGCTTCTGAATTCTGAGGACACCAACTGCTGTCGATAGAATTTGGAAATTCGCATTTTTCAATACCAGATACATAGTTATCGCCACAATATGTTTCTTTTACCGCAGGAAACTTATACATTGATCTATATTCATTAGATATAAAAAGGTCTGAATATGTCATATACGGTTCTTTAGGAACCTTTCCTGGTGTAGTGATCAGATTATGCAATACTAAAAGACGATCTAAAGAGTAATATGTATCTTCAGCTAGTACAGCATAGCTCGATATTACCAATATTATCAATAAGATTATTTTTTTCATGGTCCGAATCCGATCTGCAACCCTACATAAGGTTGGACACCTCCTAAAATATCGCCTTCTAGAGCACGTCCTAAATTTACGTCAGCTCCTAGTTGAAGATTAATATCATTTGTAAGTGATATATCCAGAGTAGATGGTGCGCTTGCTGATGGTAAATTAGAGGGCGGAGCCCTAATACTTGTTGGAGGACCTTCAGGCGTTTCATATTGAGAAATCCAACCCCTTAAACCAGATAAAGCAACATCTCCGAGTCCGAGTGGAAGTGTATTAAAGACATCTACCACACTTTGACTTAAAGGAGGTAGCTGTCGAGCTGGGTCAGGAGTAATATAATTATCCCTTTGATCTTCTATCCATTGTCTGTCCACAATAGGTAAATCCCCATAATATGGATCCAATGGCATAGGCATACCAAACTCAGAGATTAAAATGGGATCATTATTATTGGTGTTTGCCATCACACCATCCCCCTGTACAAAATCTCCATTATCATCTATAGATGTGAAGTCAATATCAGGATAATCATCATCTTCAAAATTAAATCCATGATTTAAGGTAGGCCCTTCATATTCTGGAACTGTCAAAGTATATCCCCCTGTATTGATGTTAGTTGAACCAGAATCTGGATTTGAATTAGTGTTGACAACCTCTTCATTCTGAAGCATACCAGCAGGAGGCATATTATTAATGCCTAGATCATTTGTTCCCGCCCACACATCATTTATTCCAAACACATATTCAAATGCATCTACGACAGCATCAAAAATCCCTGAGAAAAAATTTCCGATCGAAGTAAGAAGGCCCCCCCCTTGTTCTTGTTGCTTTGCAGAGACAAAGTTACATAATAAACTAATTATAAAAATGAGGATTAATATTTTTTTTATTATTTTTTTCATTTTCCTATCAGACTACTTAATTCCTTTTTCCTCCTGGATAATATGAACAGGAATAAAGATGACATAATGATTATAATAACTACAGTAATAAATATTTTACGCCTTATATCTTCAAGAGATTGATTTTGTTTTGATTCTGCTTGTAATTTTTCTGTCGTGGCTAAAATTGCTGCATTTGTACCTGAAGAAGAACCTTGTTCGACAAATACAAAGGGTTTTGTAGTTGCTATGATTATACTATCTGATCTTACTATTAATGGACTAAAAACATATTCAGCTGAATTAAGTGATCTGATCTGATATATTGCTGTTTTAGTTTCTCCTGGCTTTATTATTGGAATTGAAGTTCTCCAATAAAGCCGATTATCAAAACCATCGGGCGACTCTGTTGTAAACTCTTGTTTAGGATAAACACCTTCAAAATCGCCCACCATAAAACTATCTTCAATCTCAATGTTTTTAATATCTACATCTCCTTTATTGTTAAGGATCACTTTTATCTCATATATATTTTCTCCGTTATATATCATATCTCTCACAACAGATAAGTCATATCCTAATGTATTCCATCCGAGAATCAAAGAATCTGGATATATATCGGATTTGATCCACCTAAATATGTTTTTACCATTTTCAATTGATTTAGAAGTATATTCTTCACTCATCTTGGAAAAATCATCTATATCAGAGCTGATTTTAATAGAATAAGAAGAAACTTTTTTTGAATTTATTTTATTGTCAAATAAGGTCTTAGGATTAAATATCATGCTCTTGGCAGCGCCCTGTCCTATGTCAATGATGTAATTTACAACTACAGTTGTCTCTCCTTCTGGGTTGAACATAAAACCATTAGAATAAGATTTATCATCGATAGTTATAGTTGCATCACCAGGAATTCCCAAAAAATCAATTTTTGCTGCGTCTCTTCCCATAAATGTGTAAACTGAATTAACTTCTGCTTTTTCATTGATGATGATTGTTGTATCAACTGAATATATATGATTATCTTTATCAAAAACATCCAATGTATATGCTAGACTAACAGTTATTAGACATGCAAAGATTAATATTCCTAATATAGGTTTATATTTCATGGACATCTATCCTCATAGTATGTTAATGAACCGTTAAGCGCCCAAGTATTCCATCCTGCTGTATCCCCTATTAATCCTCTCCCCTTATAAGTTTGTGGATCGCCAGTAACGCCGGGATGGTTAGGGGTATAGTCAATACATCTATTATTTGGATCAGGATTGCCTGATGTATCAAGATAATTAGATGTAAGCAGATATGAATTTGAAGGCAGATCCATACCATTCCAATTGCCGTAAGCATCATTGAATACATGATAAGGAGCATAGCATGGCCAATCAACTGTGCATGTTTTTATATTATTAGCACTTGGACCGCAGCATGTCCATCCTGCTGAATCTGAATAAAAATTAGATTCTATTGAACCTGATTGCGGCTCATAGATTCTAAACCTCCCATTTACATTGATTACATTATAACCATGTCCTGGTGCCCAACCTGAGAATACACACTTTTCACTTATCCCTATCAATCTGGAAAGCGCTGTAAACATCATAGAGAAATCAGCACATGTTCCGCAAAGGAAATTGTTGCATCGACGCATATTGCAGCTGTTAGCACCTAATCCATTCCTTATTATGTCCCCCATTGACGCACCGCCAAAATTTCTTCCACAAAGAGCTTGGTCTAAGGTAGAATCAAAATGATATGTCATCTTATCTATCAGATAAAATGCCACAGCTTCATAATGTTCTGCAGTAGTATCTATCTCAGATATTGCGATGTTCTTCTTAGTTGCATAAGATGATAAGATGTCTGATATGATGTCTGATTTAACAGATTCTGGTAGATCAACAACATTATATACCTGAACTGGTCCTGTTCTTTTTATTGGGCTATCCTGAAGACAATTATAAGAACTCACATAAACTTTTGTTTTTGCTGTTTGTACTGCTCCATCATCATCCATTATAGTTACATTTACATTGTAAGTCCCAAAATTAGCATAAGAATGATTGATCTTGTTTGTAGTAAGCTCTGCTGTTGTACCATCACCCAAATCCCATCTATATGAGATTAATTCACCATCGATGTCTACTGCCCTTGCTGTAAACTCAATTTCATCAGTTTCAGCTGATATTAAGAATACTTCTTGAGGAGATGCTTTAATATTGACCAGCGGCCCTATATTTTTCTTTCCAGTGTAAGTAATATCTACTTTGCCTATAGCAGGAACTACATCAGGTATATCATCTAATAAAAGCCTGTACTGTATAAAACTATTGTTATTATTTAATTGACAGATCTGTTGTCCTGAAGAAGTATAATAAGATCCAGATGTGCAATCATATCCCTGCCATGGCGTCCATGTTCCTGGAACGCCAAGATTATTTTGTGCTGTTTTAATCTGGAATTTTGGTTGTATTTCCTGTTTTAGATCAGAACAATCTTCAGATATAAAACTGATTGTTTTTTCATTGTTTAGTTCATTTGGTTCATCTATCTCATTATTAGGATCTAGGACTAATTTAAATGTATGTGAACCTGGAGTCAAAGGTATAGGACTATTAGTTTTTGTGCTGACTGATGAGATCGTACCCGAGTCTACA
>JBDRQV010000155.1:0-4922 GCA_043826105.1 Nanobdellota archaeon
TTGTAGGTTGAAAACCATGAAAAAACTCACATTTGTTATCATACTTCTTGGACTCTTATTCTTTGGTTGTGTTGAGAACATAAGTACGAGCATAGATATGAATGATGATGGATCTGGAAAAGCCGTTATTACTTTCAAGACAATGACCGATTACGATGATGAAGTCCAAGAGATGTTTGGGAATAGACAAAATTTCAGAGCAACAAAAACAAAAGATACAGATGATAATTATCATTACAACATCTATTTTGACATAAATAAGCCATCAGACATAACTTTTAATTCTAAATTTACTAAAAGTTTTGATGACCAATATTCTGAAAAATACACCTATCATGATCTTCTTTCTTTTGAAAAATTAACCGGAATGTCTGACTCGGTTTCTGACTTTGAATATTGCATGAGAATGCCTAATGATGCTAAAATAATCAGTCTCAGTTTTAATGGCATAAACGATAACACACAAGTTGGGATGAACATCTTTTGTGTTGAGGTAGATGGCAGTTCTTCAAATACTGGTGAGGAGGTAATTGCTGTGGCAGGAGTAAAACGAATTGGTTGTTCTTATAATAATCCTTCTTGTGATAACAACCACAATTGTGTTGATAATCAATGCGTTCTAAAAGATGGTTGTTCCTACAACAACCCTCCTTGTAATGATTTTCTCAAAACATGTAATCATAATAGATGTGGATATTCCGCTTGGTTTTATTTAATCATATTACTGATGGTTGGGGGAGTTATAGCTGGGATCTATCTACTATTTATCAAGAAATAATATCTCCTATCTTTGTCCTATAGTTCCACAGGGGGATATAAGACAATTTTAAATTCAATTAAAAAATTGTCTCAGACATTCGAACTCTCTAACCATTCAAGAGCTTTCTTTATTTCTTCTTTTGAATCTCCTCGCCAGACATATGTTGTCTCCTTATGCTATGTCCTATGTTTGATCATAAATATTTAAAGATAGTTATGACATACTGTTATTGTTGAGTTATATGTCTTACAAATCGGCTATTTTGATACTGTTTTTGCTGATGGGAATTTTACTTTTTGGTTGTACGCAAGGACAACAATCTTTAGATGTTGCTGGGTATTCAAATAATCCACCTCAACAGCCACAACAGACATATGCGTGTCCAGACGGAACCATCGTCACAGATATTTCAAATTGTCCAGCCACAGCAAATCCTTCGATAGAATACATATGTTGGAACGATCAAACTGTTTCTCAAGCTTCTGATTGTCCGCCTCAACAACTGACTCAAAATGTTAAAACTGAAGATACTCTAGTTTATGTATGCGCAGACCAATCAGTAGTTGATGATCCAAGTCTATGTGATCATGCTGATGAGCAAACTGAAGTACTTACAGATGCTTGTTCTGATGGAACTGCAAAATTATCTTGTTCTTCAGATAAGCCATACTTTTGTGATACTACACTAAGCTTGATCCAAAAGGCAAGTCGCTGTGGTTGCCCAACAGGATATGATGCATACACCGATACATGTTTGGCCAGATGTCCTGATGGAACGCGATCTGGTTTATGCAGTACATCTACTACCTCTAAAGAATGTCAAAATGGAGTTTTATATGATAATCCGGCCAAATGCGGTTGTCAAGATGGATATGAGTATGACATTAGTAGTAACAATTGTGAAATTCATGTTAAAACTGATGAGGATGTTTGGCTAGAGGACTCTGTTGAACAAAATCATTACCTCAAACTCGATAGTTTCGATCTAACTATCATACGTGCTGGTTATTATACTGATGATAGTTGGTTTACTTCAACTGATTATATTCGATTAGATATAGAGATTAGGAACACTGGTGATGAGCCAAAATATTTTTTTATAAGTAATATGGCTCTTGTTGATTCTTTTGGTAACCAATATGATTACACCTATGGTGGTACATTTGATAGTAGCAAGCTCCATACAGGAACAAAACGTTCAGGTTCTGTATATTTTGAAATGGGGGAGGAACGTCCAAGCGAGGTAACTCTAAAAGTAGATGATGGATATGATAGCAGTTGGGATCCGGTTGTAAGATCAGTAAGGGTCATACTCAGGGACTAACTGTTTAAGTGACATTGCATTAGTGCCATTAACTCGTTTGGCTTCGTTTCGTAATCTCAGTTTATTTGAACAGTTAGCGCAGTCTTTCCCCTCAGTTGCATCAATTGGTTTAATGCCCGATAAAAATCTCGTTTTACAGCAGTAGAATAACGTGTAAGTAATTCTAACTCATAATCGTCCGGGATATTGGCCTTAGGAACTGTTTCCATGCCCTCCTCAATCATTTGTTCGTTCTTCTTTTCGATAATAATACTGTAAAATTCAATCATCCTGCCGGCTTCATCCTTTGCTTTTTCCAATGCATCCTCTTTTGAAAGTCCAGCATACTCTTGACGTTCTAAAAACCAGTTTAATTCCGGTGAATCGATACTTTGCAAAGCTGTTGCTCGTTCCTTTGTACGCTGCTTTAATCGTTCTATACTTTCAATACCCATAGTTTCAAGTTCTCTGTCAAACAGATTACCTTTTTGATATTTTTCCGCTATTTCTCTAACATTTCTTTGTGCTTTACTTTTCAAAAAACTATTTTCAGCTAAAGTTATTCGTCTCATCTTCCAATAACAGCATGCCATTTCTTCAACTAGCATCCCCTCTAAGATACCCTGAGGTTGTATATCATCATTAAACATAGATAAAATTCGTTTAAATTCAGTTGACGATTCAGCAAATAATCCATCTTCTATGACAATTGTTTTAGCACAAATGCCATGTTTTGTTGCATTAAATTTGGTATTCTCTATATGTTTCGGTCCAGTCGATTTTAAAGAATTTTTTCTATTTGCATTGATCTGTTTCTCTGAACTCATATAATTACCTCCTAAAGTTTCCTTTGGCTCTGGCTAGTTTCTGGGACAGATAGCTGTCCCATTATTTGGCCAGATTCTAGAGCACCAAAAGATTTGATTGCATTTTCAGAAATACTACAAAAGTACGGGGCGTTTTCTTCATTACCATCTCTATTCTTATCAATAAGATCTAATCGATACAATGAATCAACAATACGATTTAGTGTTGTTCTAGGTATTCTCAACCGTTTTACTATTTCATGATCTGGTGTATTGTTGTGATTTACAATGTGTTGCCAAACTTTGAGCCTATCTGGCGGGGCAGTATCCATAGCAATTCGCTCTAACATCCGAAATGTTTGTTCATCAAATTTCGTTTTACCTTCAATAATACATAAAAGTGTGGCTAGTTTTTTGAATTGCTTATACAATCGGGTTGGTTTTTCACTTTGTGGGGCGACATCTAAAACAAAATCATCTCCTTGCCATCTACCTGAAACAGGGGTCCTTATTTTAGCAACCCATTTCACCAATAATTTTATTTTCTTTTTATCTGAGTCAGAAAAGGTTACATCATAAACTTCGATATTTGTTAAGAACCCCATTATTGCATCAGAAATTTTATTCCTCATCTCTTCTTCTTTGCCCTCATTTTTTTCTGAACCGTCTAAAATATGATCATCATCGTAATCTAATCGTAGTTTTAGAAAACGTTCCCCGAGTTGTCCCATAGGTTTGTAATGTTTATCAATAACTGGGGTTACACACGCTATTAATCCAAAACTTGTTTCTATAGATATTTTCTTATCTAAATTCCCTAGTTTCTTAGATATGTAACCATCATAAGCTTCTCTTAATTGGCCCAAAATTTCATCTCTTTTATCTTTAGACATCGAGAGGATTGAAGTAAAATCTTTGATGATGAGTACCTTATCGTTGATTTGTGATGCCATATCTTCTACTTTTTTGTTATTTGATTTCACGTAACCACTTATTAGACTGTTTGTAGTCAGCGTGGATATTTGGTAAAACATTTCACCGTCTACAAATGACCTTACAATCTCTGTTTTTGTATTTCCTGGAGGGGCAACGACAAATAACCAACAAGGTTCTCCAGAAATCTTTCTATCCAGGGCGCATGCAAGAATAATTTTCAAATCTTGAAGGTTTTCAATGTAAAGCCAGTCCTGTACTCTAGCTAAAACCTGGGGCAGCTCTACTTTTTTATATGTCTTGTTATTCTCTATGTCTATCTCACCATCGTTGATCCCCAATTTTATCTCAATATTAAGTAAACATTTGTCATACACTAGTTCAATGTCTTTGATTAACTGATCTCTTGGTTTTAACTCACTGTGGGGACAAGTTCCAGGGTTCTCTTGATAGTGCTCACATACAAGACACCCATATTCATTGATGATTCCAGCTAGCTCTTTTTTGTGTTTTTGAGTTGCTGCATTATTTTCTAACAACAGTTTCTCTGCTGGATCAACAAGAGTTTCACCATGTATTTGGCAAGTTCCAAAAGCACCTTTTTCTCCCGTTAACCTAAACCAACATCCTGCTTTTCTACAGAAATAAACCCGTTTGCTCATTGCCTCTCCTCCACAAGCACGTATCTTCCATGCAATTTCCTAATCG
The DNA here is from genome assembly GCA_043826105.1 of Nanobdellota archaeon. GTDB lineage: Archaea > Nanobdellota > Nanobdellia > Woesearchaeales > DATDXC01 > JBDRQV01. The sequence continues at coordinate 4,511 of JBDRQV010000155.1, forward strand.
GGAAGCGCTGTTCGAGTAGTTTAAGTAACTGATTCGATTGATCCGAATTCAAGGAGAAAAGTAATCCTGCCTTACGTCTAAATTCTGACCTCGTTATACCATAGTAAAACTTATCCTCTAATCTTTTGTAAACAAAAGAAACAAAGTCAAAACAAGTCACTTCTTTATTAACGATTGTTTTCATAATTATCTACCTCTAAATTTGCTGCTGTAACGTTTGCCGCGTTCTCAGCTTTCTTTTTTTGTACTAAGCCATCTATTTCATCTAAAAAATCTAACCATAGTTTAATCCTGTCCATTAGATTCACCTTGATGTGTCATAAATTCACGAACAGATTTTTTCACCAAACCCGAAATGGTTCGTCCTTCTGTTTCCGCAAATTGTTTCATTTTTGTATAAAATTCTCCATCC
>JBDRQV010000156.1:0-2767 GCA_043826105.1 Nanobdellota archaeon
GATATTTTAGGAAAAGCAGATATAGATGAGATAAATAAGAGTATAGGTGCTAATTTCAAAGAATCTGTTGATTATGACACTATATCCGGTATGATATTAAAAAAGACAGGCACAATACCTGTTAAAGGCAAAAAAGTAAGGTTTGGAGATTATGTCCTGGAAGTAAAAGAAGTCGAATCAAACAGGATAATAAAGGTAAGGATAGGAAAGCAACCTTTAAAAAAGAAAAGATAATTCTAAATTATATGAGAATAATCAAAATACCATCTTCACTTGGTAAGGGAACAGAAAAAGCGCCCGATAAAGTGATGGCAAATACTCAGAAACTAGATTTATCTGAGAATGGCTGCCTTCCTGCCTTTGATCAAGACAAAGTAGAGATTGTCCAGGATAATATCCAAGAAACAAATAAAAATATCTACAATAAATCTTTACAAGCATTTAAAGAAACCAATAAACCATTATTCTTAGGAGGAGATCATTCTGTTACATCCCCCATAGTAAGGGCATTTGCAGAAACATTTCCTGGAAAACCAGGCATAATCATATTTGATGCTCATCCTGATGCTGAAAACGAATCTATGCCAGATTCACAAGAAGATCTGCTTTGCTGCCTGATCAACCAGAATATAATAAGGCCTGAAAACATAATATTAGTAGGGACAAGAAACTGGAACAAAAATGAGATTGAATTCATAAAAAAGAATAATATAAGATATTTTCCAATGCAAAAGATAGCAAAGTATGGAAAACAAGAGATTTCTGAAACAATAATGGAAAATGCAAAAGACTTTTCAGCCTTATATATCTCGATAGATATAGATGTCTTAGATCCTGCTTTTGCCCCTGGAACAGGCTGCTTAGAACCAGGCGGACTAAGCACAAGAGAGCTATTGTTCTTTTTGCACAGATTAAAGAACATGCATAACCTTAAGGGGTTTGACCTAGTCGAAATAAACCCAGATAAGGATGTAAACGATATGACCTCTAAAGTCGGTGCTAAGATTTTAGTTGAACTGTGTTAAACCACTAATTTTTTAAACTGTATATATTTCTACATGATAAAATGGATAAAATAATGTTCAGGAGCACAAATAGAGAAGCAGAGTTGGTTAGTTTTAAGGATGCTCTGCTTAAAGGCCAGGCTCCTGACTATGGGCTGTATATGCCCAATGTAATCCCTAAATTTGATGATATTGGTACCTTTAAAAAGATGGAATATTATGAGATTATGGTTGAGATAGCTAAAAAATTCTTAGATGGAGATATCGACGAACAAGAACTAAGGAAATTGTGTAAAGATGCTTATAATTTTGAGATCCCTTTAGAAAAAGTAAATGATGACCTATACATCATGCGCTTGGACCAAGGGCCAACTGCTTCTTTCAAGGATTTTGCAGCTAGGCTTATGGCAAGATTGATGCATTACTTTGCAAAAAAAGAAAATAAAAAACTTACTGTTTTGGTCGCAACATCAGGTGACACCGGCGGAGCTGTTGCTGCAGCATACCATGGATTAGAAAATGCAGAAGTGGTTGTCTTATTCCCTGAAAAAGAAGTGACTGAAAGACAAAGAAAGCAGATGACAACACTTGGAAAAAATGTAAGAGCAATAGCTGTCAAAGGAAAATTCGATGACTGTCAGGCCTTAGTAAAGAGGGCATTTAATGATCCTAAACTAGAAAACTTAAACCTAACCTCTGCTAATTCCATAAACTTTGGAAGGCTTATGCCTCAGATAGGATACTATGTGTATGCATGGTCAAGGCTAGCTAAAGATAAGATAATATTTTCAGTTCCATGTGGAAATTTCGGAGACTTGATGGGTGGAGTTTTAGGCAAGGAGATGGGCCTGCCTGTAGAGAAATTTATAGCAGCTGTCAACGAAAATGATGAATTTCCTAATTTTCTGAGAACTGGATATTATGAGCCTGTTGTTCCATCAAAAGAATGTAGCTCAAACGCAATGAATGTGGGTCATCCAAGTAATTTAGCTAGGTTGATAGATCTTTATGGTGGCTGGATGGCTGATGGAAGGGATGAAAATGGGATCGTTGTCAAAAAAGGAGTCTTGATAAAAAAACCAAATATGAAAAGGCTAAGAAAAGATTTTGTAAGTTTCCCGATAACAAATAAAGAAGTTGATGAATGTATAAAAAAGTATTATGAAGAATATGGTATGATTATAGAGCCTCACGGAGCTGTTGGATTAAAAGCTGTTGAAAAAGCTCAACTGCCTGGCCTCATCGTAAGTCTTGAAACTGCAGACCCAGCTAAATTTCCGCAAGAAGTAAAAAAAGTGATTGGGATTGACCCAAAAGTTCCAAAAAGTTTAGCCGGTATAGAAGATAAAGAAGAAAAGTTTAAAACAATCGATAATGATTATGAAAAATTAAAACAGGTGCTAAAATGAAATATGTGATCTTCTTGATAGACGGAGCTGCAGATTATCCTATTGCTGAATTAGATGGTAAAACACCATTTATGGCAGCCAATAAGCCAAACATAGACAATCTGGCAAAAAAAGGAAAGTGTGGCATGTTTAAGACCATTCCTGAAAATTTTAGCACTGGATCCGCTGTAGCAAACCTTTCTGTGCTGGGTTATGATCCTGAAAAATGCTACCAAGGGAGGGGCGTTTTAGAAGCTGCTGCCTTGGGTATTGAACTTGATGAAAAAGATGTTGCACTAAGATGCAATACGATCTGTGTAAAAGATAACAAGATAAAGAATCACTCTGCAGGACATATCTCATCTGAAGAAGCAG
>JBDRQV010000157.1:0-4623 GCA_043826105.1 Nanobdellota archaeon
TGATGGAAGGGATTATAGGGTTATAGGCAATGCAGCGAGTGATGGAAAGATCACAGTGCCTATCAGTCTTTTTACAGGAGATAATATATTACATATAAAATCAACAGACCCAAGATCTAATGTGAATGAGACACAGTATAACATCTTTGTCGATACTGACAATCCGATATTAACTATAACTTCTGCAATCCCTGTACAGACACAGGAGAAAAGTTTTACAGTCAATGGAACCGTGAATGAGAATGTAACATTGACCATCACTTTTGAATATGTCATCTCAGATACAACAGGCCCTGTACAGATAACCGGGTTGAAGAACGTTACCATAGGACCTAATTCTGTTGAGCTTGAATGGGATGCAAGCACTGCAGAAGATCTTAAAGAGTATCTTGTCTATAGGGATGGTGTTTTGATAGCCTCAAAAACAGAAAATTCTTTTGCTGACCAGATAAATGCGTCTGATGATTACACTTATCAGATAGGCACTATAGATAATAATTGCAATTATGGTGTTTTGTCAAATGCTTTGACCATATTGACTCCTGAAGGCCCTGATAATGTAACAGGAACTGTTGAAGAGTATAATGTAGAGTGTGAAAATAAGGAGATCATAGAGATGGATGTCAATGGCAGCTTCAGCCATGATCTCGAGATGGATTTAGATGGGTTTTATACATTGAACCTAAGGGCTGTCGATCTTGCAGGAAATTCAGTTTCAACATCAAGGAATATCTATCTGGATACTATGCCTCCAGAGATAACTGAACTGGATCCTGCAGCAGGGACTAAGATATATGAACAGTTTGCAGATGAAGTTGATATCAAAGGCAAGACAGATCCTTATGCTAAGGTTTGGATGTATGTCAAGAGAACACCTTTGGGAGCATGGGAGAATGATGAGATACTGGAAAGGACAGCAGAGATATTGCAGACCATACAGGAGGGGAATTTTAGTGTCAATAGTGATCTAGAGTCGAGGGCAGATTATGAAACAGTGGCAGATGCAAATGGTTATTTTAGCTTTTCTAATGTTGATATCACAAGCTCTGCTGTTTTGGCTGAAAGGATACATACTGTAAACTATGCAGAGATCCATGAAGATGTTAATGTAGGTAATCTGGATGCGCCGAGGACATCAAACCTTTTGTTTATTGCACAGGATGCTTTTGGGCAGAGAGGCATGAAAGATGTAAATTATGAAGTGCAGACATGCTGGTCTGGTGATTTTGACTGGAGTGCTGCTCCTTTATTAGAATTTCAAAGCCCAATATTTATCAGTCCTGAAAGATTGGCTGAAGGGAGTGAGACATTATATTTCTTCTTTAACTTTACATACATCGGTGGGCAGCCAACTGAAGACAAGCCTATCATAGGTGATTCAGGAGTTACAGTGGAGAGTGCTTGTGATGATTATATAAAGAGGGATCCAGTCTATAACCACAGCTGCCAGATGCTTACAGACAGGCCTGAATTAGTAAGAGTCATCAGAGGCCAGACTGCTTATGTGCAATGGAAATTAAATGCTTATGAAGGCATGGCTGACTGGGGTGTTGATGAATGGAATGACTTTTTTGATGTGATGAAGGGAGGAGAGATAAAGTTTCCATTGAAATTTACAGTAAACTATCAGGTTGAAGATGAAGTTACGACAACAGATGTCACAACAGGCCAGCTTAAGACTGAAAGGGTGATGACCACAAAAGTCCAGACTTTTTGTGATAGTGTATCTTATTATGTTGATATAGGAAGGATACAGCCAGATGATGTATTGCCAGATTGGCTGTTGTATGATTTTGTTGATTTCTTAGATGAGATCATAAATACCACAACAAAATGGATAGAGAAGATCGACGAGATAATGGAATATGTGGCTATCGGATGTGTTGCTTCTTATTTTGGTGTTTTTTTGACAAAGATATTGAAACATTTCAACTGCAGGGTCGCTAAGTTTAGTTCAGCAGGGATCATATCAAGCGGAAGCCCATTTGGTGCTGGAGGATTTAGCCAGGAATGCCATCAGTGCCTTACTAATTTTGATAAAAATCCTGCTCCTAAAGATATAGTGGGAGATATGGATTCGATGAGCGATACATGCTTAAAGGTATGTTATCCTTCTTGTGCAGCAGCATGGGAGACAGAAGCAACATGGTATACATTTTTCAGATGGACCTGCGATAGGTTGTTTGGACATTCATCTCCGACAAAAAGGACAGAAGGGATGACTGATGACCAATTGAAAGAAGCTGTCAAAGGCGGCTCAAGATGTACAAATGATCAGTCTGAATTAGGAAGACCATTGAAATCAGTAAACTGCAGGAATGTAGTTACATCTTATTCTGGACTTACTGCAAGCAGGTTTGGAACTGATGATAAATGTATTGAAGTAACAGGCCCATCAGGTACAAATAGTCTGTATAAAGTAGACAGGAGAGAGAGCGGTTATATCTATAAACTTAAACACATGGGTGGACCAGTTATATCAAATATGAATTATGTTATAGAACAAAATACTAACACTTATATGGGTCCACAGGCAAGTGATTGTGCAACATTATGTGGGCAGACAGTAAGGGGGAGCAGAGGGCCAATTACAGCTTCAGATATAGTCGATGTCCTTACTTATAAGCTAACTGCTACAGGAGTAGCACCTACAGGTACAACAGCCCGTATGGTAAAGGGAGCTTCTCCTGCTGTTGGTTTTTGTGCAACAAAAACACAATGTGAGGCAGAGAGAGATAAAACATGGTCAGATGGCAGTAAAACCTTTGAAGTAAAAACTGCTGTTACAATCGGTTATACTACAGATTGTTTTTATGGTAATGCAGGTATGAAAGACGCAAAAGTAGTAAGCGGTAATCCTGAAACAAGGATCGAATGCTGCTGCTTGACCAATAGTGAAGATATATCCATAGGCAGATATTATCAGCCTCAAGATGTTGAATCAAAGACTAAGCCAGCGACTCCTCCTTCGTTTAATAGCGGCCATGCTGGAGATACTCCTGGTGATATGGGAAAGAAATTAGCAGATATGAAATGGAGTTATAGATATGATTCTATAAAATGGAAGGCGCCTACAAGTTTAACAGGTAATGTTAGGGACCAGTATAATCCTAAACGATATGCTGAAGCAAGGGACAAGCCAGCTTGCTTTGGCCAGGATGCCTGGTTATCCAGCGAGAAATTAGCATTAAATCCATCCAGCGACCATATTGCAGCTTTACAATGTGTTGATATAAGCGGCATAAGAAACAGATTGATAATGATAAGGAATCTGGCAAGCATGCTAAAGAATTGCCTGATACAAGTAAGGACAACAGGCAGAGCAGATTCCGGCGTTTGCAAGGAATTGTTTTCACAGTATGTGTGTGCATTGATATGGAAGATAATATCTTATATCAAAGATGGATGTTTAGATATTGGATTTTTAGAGCAAGGTGATACAACAGGATGGACAGATTATCTGTCTGCTGGTGTAGGTGCTACGCTAGATTCTGTCAGGGAGAGCCAGAATCTGATGAATAATGAATATGGCAATGCTAATATGAATAATCTTTTAGGTATGGGTGAAGACGCTATCGCTAGAAAAGTCTGTTTAGCAGCATTTGGTTATGATTGGGATATAAGCCTGGATGATTTTGTAGATGCTGCCAAAGCAGATCCATATGCAACTTTAGTACAGCCAGTACTGCCGACCAGAGAGTATATAACATTCGATCCTTTGACAGCTTATGCTATCTATGATTATAAAGGAAGCTGGCTGATAAATCCAGGGTGTGATTTTGATGGTTACACAGTTTCTTTGGTCTGCGTTACAAAAGAGGAGGTAGCTAAATATAATGGAATAAGGTGTGATGAGATCGGTGCTCCAGATGGTCAGCATTGTCCTTGTACAAAACCAGGTGCAAATAATCCTACAAATTATCTTATCCATTCAGGAGGAGCCCTTACACAAAATGTGCTGGTAGATGTTGACCACACGATGTGGACAAATAACAGGATTGTAAAGGGCCAATATAGATATGACCATCTTAAGTTTGAGATAGATGCTTCAAATATTGCAGAAGCACATGCAGATGTGTCAAGGTGTTTTCCAGAAGGACATACAGAGGGCACTAAAGGAATATTTTATTATCCTATAAGGGATATAACTCCAAGAGATATAGTCGCTTGTCAGATCGAAGCTACTGGAGTGTTTGATTGTAAAGTAGGATTTGGATTATTAACTCCTTTTGGAGAGGCTTCGATAAGTGCTATAAGTATCAAAGATTATAATGTTGATCTGTCTTCTCTCAATACTGCTGATCCAGATGGGCCAATCTTGTATAAGGGAGAGAGTATAGATGGCTCTGTCACCTATTTTAAAGATGATAAACCAAAATGTTTAGTGTATAAGTTATTAGATGCTAATAAACAGCCGTTACATACTATATTACCTGTTACTCTTTCAGGCAGTTCGTCAGGAACATATACACATACTTTTTCATTCCCAGCAACAGCTATAACAGCCACACAAGCTAGTCAGCATCAGGTAACAACAACTGTTACTTATCCTCCTGTTGCTCCATCTACTGTTTCTGGGCAAGGTGGGTTGAATATTGAGGTTACTGATTCAAGTGGTTTGGC
>JBDRQV010000158.1:0-4638 GCA_043826105.1 Nanobdellota archaeon
TTGACAGATAATAAAGCAGGAAGCTAAAAGTGAAAGGATGTGCCTTGAAAACAAAGATATGATCGCTATAGCTCAGTATGCTTCAAGATTCATTTATGAGGTATGGATATTTCCAAAGAGACATAAGAAGAAATTAACTGAATTGAACGAAGATGAAACAAAATCCTTGGCAGTGATATTGAGAAAGATATTGGTAAAATTAAAAAAAGTTGATTTTGATTATAATTTTTTTCTGCATGAAGCTCCAAAAGGTTCAGACCTGCATTTCCATATAGAAGTCACTCCAAGGATTGCTACGTGGGCTGGATTTGAATTGTCTACTGGCATGATAATAAATTCAGTGATGCCTGAAGATGCTGCTAAATTCTATAGGGATTGACTGATTGTTGATCTTAATTGATAATAAATCCTAAAAACGAGAGATGATAAAAAAATTATAGATAATTATATCTTTTCAGGGATTTCCTTAATTGTTTGTATTCACCACCTCTATCTAAAATACAAAGAATTTTTACTTTTGGTTTATCTACAAGATAAATCACCCTCTTTTCTTTCTTATCATCTTCAAACCTAATCCTAAAAAGAAATAATCTATATCCTTCAATACGCTTGAACCTATAGGGATTTATTTTTGCTAAACATAATTTGTCTTCAATTAATTTAGCTGCTTCATCGCTTAATCCATCAATTTGTTCAAGAAAAAACTGAGATGGAATAAGCCCATATTCCATGATTACCTTCTCCTGAGTTTCTCAAATAATTCTTTCTCACTACCATATAACCTTTTCTTTTCACTTACTGTTACCAGTTTTTTTACCAGTTCTAACTCTTCTTTGGTAATTTCTGGTTCATCAAACAGTTTCTGCCTAATTGTTTCTTTGACAAAATCCTGTACTGAACCAAAACCATGTTCCTCAGAGTAAGATCTAACCGAAGTAAGTAATTTTTGCGGCATCCTTATATTAATTTGTGTGTTCATGATATCAATAGATACCATTTAATATATAAATGTTTTGGAAATACTTTCATTTTCATGATTATAGTGTTTTATGTTTTGATTTTTTGATGATTTTCCTGTGTAAGACTACAACTGGAATTATTTATCAATAAATAGAAAATTGTTAAATAACTTTTAACCTGATAATCCGAGGATAATATTGTTCCACTCTTGTGGACCATCTTTTAATAAGTATCCTTTGTCCACATTCTTTAGCATCTCTTTGTCGTTAATGCTGTCACCTAAACCGATAGTGCTTATTTTACCATACTTCTTCTTAAACATTTCAGTCAAAAGCTTAACTGCCTTGCCTTTATCATTATCTCCCATCATGTGATGAAATAGCTTAGCATGAGTATATCTCTTTTTATGCTTCTTGATCAATTTTATAATATGGCCTATGTTACCTTGAATAATCCTGAATGATTCTATATAATGTCTTTTCTTTGCCAATTTAATCTGAGCCCTTGGCAATTTGGCATATTCTTTCAATCTTTTATCAGACATCTCTGTCAGATATTCTAGTTTTGAACCTGTTTCTTTTTCAATTTTTTTTAGTATCTGCCTTAAGAAAATCCTTTTTGAACCCAGCACTATCGTCTTTTTATCCTTATTATTAAAATATCCTTTTGGGATTATTATTGCACCACCATTTTCTATAACAAAAGGTCCTTTGATCTTTAATCGTTTCTGCCAGAATTCTGTCTCTGCCTTACTTTTTGATGTGCAGAATACCAAAGGAATCTTTTTCTTCTTTATCATGGCTAAAGCATCTTTAGCTTTATTGTAAGAATAAGAACCATCAAGTAATGTACCGTCTAGATCGGTAAATATTATCTGTTGCATCATACATAAACCCATTTCGGATCTTTCTTAAATTTTTTCCTGTATTGGTTTACTGTGATCATCGGCGGCCTTTGTATATCTGAAATGTTGTTATTTTTTAGTTGATATCCTCCGTTTGACCTTTCTATGATCCTGTATCTTTTCCTTATATTTTTTACAAGCACAAGTTTTCCAAGGGTGTTAGCTCTTTTTGCAAAAACCTGCATAATTGCAAATGCCATCTTACTCAAGCTTGAGATCTGCTGGTTCCTATGCACTCTCTTCAATAGGTCAACCTGGGCTATTGTCTTTAATCCAAATTTCTTTACCAAGTCTATCAACATGGCAGTCTCTACACCATAACCTGTAAAATAAGGCAATCTTTCTAATATATTCCTTCTTCCTGCGCCTTCCCCGCTTAATGGCTGGATAAAACCGCTTAGCCTGGGAAAGAAAAGGTTGAACAATGGCCTTATAGTTAATTCTGTTACTCTTCCTCCACCTAATGGCTGCATCTTATCTCCTACTCTCAATGGCCTCTTATAGAAAGGCTTTACAAAACCGATCTTTTTATTTGTCAACAAAGGACCTACTAACCCGTATACAAATCTAGGATGAATATTCTTTATATCAGCATCTACCCAGCAGATTATATCTCCTTTCAGAACATATAGTGATTTCCAAAGGTTTTCTCCTTTGCCCCTGTGGTCTCCTTCACGTATCAAGATATCAGAAGAACGGTATACCATCACTCCTGCTTGCCTGGCTATCTCCCTTGTCTTATCAGTTGAACCAGAATCAATAACAGCTATTTCGTCAAGAAGGGGGTATTTGTCCATCAGCTTAGATTTCAAGACTGTGATGACTTTTCTGATGGTCTCTTCTTCATTATAGGTTGGGATACATAGACTTATAGTCAGCTTCTGCTGCTTTTTCAGCTGCAACAATCTTTTTATATTTGAAAAGCTTTGACATTTAAATTTATTCTTATCAAACCATTGTTCAACATTCATTAGATAAACCTCCCTTTAGGATATTATCCAATCTGATCATTTATATAATTTTCTATCCTATATGGATGGATAATATTTAGTCAGTAGTTTTAAAGAAAAGACCCCTATTTTTAATAAATAATTCAACTTGCCCCTCGATAACTTTCTCAGCTTCGCCATCATCCATATGTGCTGTCTTTATTACATAAGATGCAAACCATGCTTTCCATAGTATCCTGAGAATATCCAATGATTGTTTTATATTTTTATGATGCGCCTTTATGATAAAATAAACAGATCTGACCCATGTCTCAGATGGAAACACAAATCCTTCTTCTGAAATGATATTATCTAATTGAGACTGTAGTTTTTTTGGAAATATCCTGCATATCTTATCTAGCCCCTTATATCTCAGCCTGTACTCTTTGATTATATCCATTATATCGACGTAGACATCTTTCACTTCCTTTGAAGATTTTGGACCGATATACCCTATATCCTTTATACCCTTAAAGACCCTAATATTCTTCTTATAGTAATGTGTCAATTCAAATACCTCAGTCATTACCTGATTAAACATAGGAACAAGAACTGTGTCAGGATTATTATATGATTTTGTAGAATGATGTTCCTTTACCCCTAATCTGGCCTGCACAATCTTATGCCCTTCACAAAAAGCAACAGTAGTTATAAAGATGTCTATACCGAATTTACTTGGAAAAAGAGGATGTGCTAATAATTCTTTGATCAGATTAAGGGATAGGCCATATTCGCCACCGATTGGCTGCCTGATATTTGCACCATATAATGATTTAGTCAAAGGATAGATCAGATGATTTGTCAGAACCCCATCATATTTATCCCTCTTATAATAAGGGACCACAAGATCGTATTCTTTTGTTAAGATCGGACTTAATAAAAGTTTTAGCCACTCAACCTCTATCGATTCCAGATCACCATCGACCAATGCAATTGCCTTTGCATCATGCTCTACAGCTGTTTCAAATATTGATTTGATAGCAGATCCTTTTCCGAGCGGTTTCTTTTCTCTGATATACAGCTTATCAGCATTTGTTCCTGTCTGCTTAAAGAATTTCTTAGTGTTGTCTGTTGAATGTCCATCAACACAGATTATCAGGGAATTATATCTTCTAAAGAATTTTGTCAAAGCGATATCCACAACCCGAGTTACATCTTCTATCGTAGATTCTACATCCTTTGCGCTTATTCCGACTATGATATCATACTTCATTTAGTCATCTTAGATTTAATGATATTTAACCTTTTCTATCAGATCTTTAACAGATCACCATCTACATATATTTTGGGGTCTTTAAAGACCTGGTCCAGATGTATTATTGAGTATATATTTCCGCCAAACCAATAGTTAGAGCCAAAAGCTATATGTGCTGTTCCGAGAACCTTTTCATCCATTATGGTTGCGCCGATCAATGTAGATCTTGGATTTATGCCTATGCCTAGTTCACCTATACATTTGATGCCCCATGGAAATTTCGATTTAGAATAAGCCCATTCCAATGTCTTATGGAGCAGATTTGCTTCCATTCCCCCTTTTATGTCTTGTACTTCGCCCCTTTCTACACTGATCCTTATCGGCTGGTTAACAAAAGAAGTTCCCCATCTATGTTTTATTGTGCCGTCTATTATGACTGTGCCATAAACCTTGCCTTTTTTTGGAGCGATATAAACTTCACCTGCTGGAAGATTGCCTCCTGAACCTTTTTTTGTGTAATTTCCATCATTGGAATATGCATTTCTTCCCCTTATGTCAAAAGTTATATCTGTGCCTTTTTTTGTGGTCAC
>JBDRQV010000159.1:0-5937 GCA_043826105.1 Nanobdellota archaeon
ACTCGTCTAAAACTCCGCAATTATACAGTTCTTCAGCTAAGTTTAATCCTGTCTGTCCGCCCATAGTAGGCAATAATCCATCTGGCATTTCTTTTCTTATTATCTTAGAAAGGATCTCAACATTCAATGGCTCGATATATATTATATCAGCAACATCAGGATCGGTCATTATAGTTGCAGGATTTGAATTTACCAAAACAACTACATAACCTTCTTCCCTTAATGCTTTACATGCCTGTGCACCTGAATAATCAAATTCTGCAGCCTGACCTATGACTATGGGTCCACTCCCTATTACCATTATCTTCTTTATATCGTTTCTTTTAGGCATTTTTTAGGTCCTTCACAAACTTATCAAATATATTCTCAATGTCCCATGGCCCGGGATTTGCTTCTGGGTGCATCTGTACAGTCTGTATCGGCAGCTTTTTATGTCTCATCCCTTCTACACTGCCATCATTTAGATTTATGTAAGCAACCTCTAATCCAGTTCCATCTAAACTTTCTTCATCAACAGCAAAACCATGGTTCTGAGAAGTGATGTAAACTTTATTTTCTTTTATGCATTTTACAGGTTGATTTGTTCCTCTATGGCCAAACTTCAACTTAAATGTCTTACCGCCTAACGCCAATCCGACTATCTGATTTCCTAAACATATCCCTGTTATAGGCAGTTCAGACTGTAATTCTTTTACTGCATTGATAGCATCTCTTGCGTTTTCAGGATCACCGGGGCCATTTGCCATGAACAATCCATTGACCTTTAGATCTTTGATCTCCTGAGCTGTTGTATTATAAGGCAATCGCCAAACATTGACTTTTCTTTTGATAAAGTTGCGTATGATGCTTAGTTTAACACCAGTATCGATCATCGCTATTGTCTTATCTCCTTTTGCATCTATAAATTCTGGTTTTTTGACAGACACCTTTGGCAGCAGATCAAATGTAGAATAATCTTCTAATTTCTGTGATTTAGCCAGCACTTTCTGGATATCTATCTTATCCTCAGAAGTAACCAAAGCACCATTGATAACACCATGTTCCCTGATTTTTTTAGTTAACATCCTTGTATCTATTCCAGATATTCCTGGAATATTATATTCTTTCAAAAACTCAGAGATACTTTTTACAGCATTCCTATGCGAGTAGAATTCTTGATTTTCCCTTACAACAAATCCTTCTACCTGAATTTTATCAGATTCAAAACCATCCTTTCTTACACCATAATTCCCGATCAATGGGTAAGTTAAGGTTAGGATCTGCCCCTTATAGCTGGGATCTGTCAAAGATTCCTCATAACCGACTAAAGATGTGTTAAAGACAACCTCGCCTGCAATATTAGAGACTGCTCCAAAGCCTTTTCCTTCAAAAACTGTCCCATCTTTTAGAGCTAATACTGCATACATTCAACACCACCCAGATAAAATAAAATCCCCTTAAAAGAAAAAAGGTTATTGTTCTTGGACTTTTTTATCATCTCAAGAAGTTGTAGAAATATCAGGTCATTAATATAGTTTTCGGTTCATTTCTCGTCTGAAAAAAAGGGTTCCCCCTAAGAAGATTGTTTTATTTAATTGATACTAAACCTAGAAAAGGGTGTTTATTTATAAAGTTTATGTTTCAAAAGAAAAGAAAAAAAGAAGATTATTGATTACAAGGTATATCCACATCAGTTAAAATAAGTTGAGACATACCTGTATATCCTTCTGTCCTGGTGTAATGGACACCATATTGTCTTCCATCTATATATATTGTAACCGGATAATATGGTGCTGGATCACCTTGTGTACTTATAGGCCATCTGAAATCTTCACTTGAGTTCATATCTTTGACTAATATGTCATCTCCACTTTCTCCTAAAAAGTAGAGGTTCCTATTACAATCGCCCACTCCAACTGTAAAAACGTCATTTAGATTAATTAATTCAAATTCCGCAAAGATAGATTTACATATACCCTCTTCACAATCATATGCTATTAGACAACTACCACAGCTTCCTCCACAACCATCATCACCACAATCTTTACCATTACAATCAGGTATACAATCAAGATATTGACCACCCACACATTCACCTTCTTGAGCCGACCTTTCTGTAACCCATGCCCAGACTTCACCATTTTGACAACCTTGCACATTTTGAACATATTCTCCAAAAGCACTACATTCCCTACATACTTGTATATAATTCTCTACACATCTAGTTTCGCCTTCATTTTCAGAACCACAAGGCATTAAAGTATTTTCGCCAATAATACACTCTCCGTAATATCTTCTCCCATCTCCGTCGACGGTATATCCCCCTTCACAACCGTCATCACAATACGGGGAGTAAGATTCCCAATTATAATTATTACCACAGATGGTTAAATAGTTACCTTCGCATCTCTGATCCCCTGGAAAACATTCATTACACTTACTATCGGCACATCCTCTTTCTCCACAATCACTATATTGTTCCCATATCCTATCTCCCGAATCACCAATATAACCACAAGATTCAAGTATATTTCCAGAGCATCTCTTATCCCCATCTTGACAATCTGCTAGACATATGTTATTCTTGCATATATAATCGCAAGTTTCGGTCAGAGCCCATTGTCCACTTATACACTCTTGAAGTAAAGTATTAGGCTCTGCACCGGCAATACCTCCAAAACATCTTAAGTCTCCATCAGTACAAACTGAATCTGGAATTGTTAAGTAATAATTGATATCATCTATCAACACAGAACCCCTAACTAATACACCCGTAGTTTTAGTTATTTCCTTACCAGGAAAACTAGTTTGTAAGTCTTTATTTAAGTCTCTTGTAAATGTTCTCCAGTTATTATCTACTGGATGACATAACCCTATCAAAGCATAATTAGAAGTTATCCCATTTTTACACCCATTATCATACCTAATATAATATACCCTCCCGTCGTTTGCATAAACAGAAACATATAAATAATAAGGTTCCGCTGATCTTAACGTCCATCCGAGAGCAAACCTTTGCCTTTCATCGTATATTTTCCTATAACCATTTGCTACACCAGCACCTTGTAATTTAACAACCATGCCTTGTACTGGATCATTATAAGCAAATATAGAAGCGCCATCTGGATCCGCGTCATAAACACTCCAGTCACAAACATTATTTCCATCTTCTACAAGGGTAGCAGATGTAGTATCAAATGCCTTACCCGCAAGATCACCTTGACATCCAACCAGAAATAGAACCATTAAACTCAAACAAACCATAATTACATTTCTTTTATCCATTTTATCACCGTTTTTTATTTTTTATAGATTAGATATACTAATATACCTTTCTGGATATTAATACTATATAAATATTTCGATTCTGGCAAATCGATAATTACAGGATTAACTCCATTAAGTTTATCCAATTTTTCAGTAAATTTTATAAACAAGCAAATTAAATTAGCTAAAATATGAAAAAAGCTGTGTGGTTAATACTAATATTACTTCTACCTACAATCAGCGCTCAGACATGTTTAGATACGATCTGTGAAGATTATGTCCTGGCTGTTTGGCAGGAAGGTGATTGTAGAGAAAAGTTATGCACTGAAAAGTTAGACAACGCACTAGCTCCAGAATGTTACGACATATTATGCATGGAAGACATAATCTTTTTCAATCCTGATTGTGAGATAGAATTATGTATGCCCCAATATGGACCTCCTAACACTATGATAGAAACATTACCTGATGAACCGATAGAAGAGATACCCATAACAACTAACGATCAACAGCCAATATCTCAACAGGTATCTATCCAAAATACAGATTCAATTGATGAAGAGATAAATAATGCAAACCAAGAGATAGAAATATTAAAAACAAGTATAAATGAGATCTATTCCACTGTGTCCCAACTTCAATCATCTGTAAAAGCACATGAGTCCTCTATCTCAGCAGTAAGTAATATGATAGGCAATGCTCAAGAAGTACAACTAAGTCCAAAACCGATATCCTCAACATTATATATAATAATGGGGATAATAATATTCGGATTAGCGACAGTGACTACAGTAAACACAATACAGATTGGAAAGTTAAATAAACCTAAGCTGACAGTACAACAAAAAAACCAGTTAACATCCTACGTAAATCACTATCTAAGACTGGGATATCACATAGGCAGCATAAAACAATCATTATTACATCAAAAATGGACACAAGAGCAAATCGATGAAGCTCTGGAAGCGTTAAAATAAGATGGTATTTGAACAGATGTTTAAGGTACAGTGGATAAAGAGAAGGCCGCTATTTATGTTGGTTCTCGGTTTTTCATATGCGATGATCGGCATCGGTTCTGCTTTGATGATATTTGGCAAAAATCCTAGCTTGATGTCTGTTGCATTCATATCGATCTTACTTCTCCCAACATTAAACCTATTGTTGCAAGAAGAAGAAAACGAGCCCATAAGAAACAATAAGTTTAGCATAATAGGTATATTCAAAGATCATATAGATATTTTTGGGATCTACCTATTCTTATTTATAGGGATATTTCTTGCTTACGGCCTGTATTCCCTTTTATTACCCCCGGCAGCATCAAATCATATATTTTTCAGTCAATTGGATGTCGCTGGTCTTGTGGGGGGGGCAGCTGGAAAAAACGCTCAGTTTACAGGAATACTCCTAAATAATATAATTGTCCTGATAGCTTGTTTCTTACTATCATTAGTATATGGTGCAGGTTCTATATTATTTCTGACATGGAATGCATCTGCATGGGGAGCTATCTTTGGCTATATTGCAAGAGAATCAAGTTCATCATCAAATCCATGGATATCTTTTGGATCTGTGATAATCCCAGTCTTGCCGCATATGATAACAGAAGCAGCTTCTTATCTATCTGCAGCAATAGTAGGAGGAGTAGTTTCAAAAGCAGTTGTCAGAGAAAGGCCATTCTCAGCAAAATTTAATCATATACTGACAGATGGAGTGATATTGTTGGTATTTGCATTTTTATTAGTACTGGCAGCAGGATATTTAGAAGTATACATTTTTCCTTTATTATGATTAAAACTTACCATCTAAAAGCATATCAGTTGCTTGACCCATACTTTCTAAAGCTTTTTCATGGTCTGTAAGAAATGGTTTATAACCGATAGGTGCTGGAGATGTACCATTTGTTACTAATGCTTGTAAATTAGTGACCATAATACCGAACATACTATTGATCCCCTCTTCTAATTGCCCAATATTTGATTTTACCCATGAGCCTGCTGATGATTCCCTAGAATAAGATTGAGTATCATTTCCACTATCCGTAACATCCCAATTATCAATATGATAGGTCTGACCATCGTTTACATGTCCATACAATCTAGCAACCATCAATTCTGTTTTCCCAGAATATCTAACTAAAAACTGAGCATCGAATCGATCAGGTCTACCCTCTGCATCTAAAGTAAGATAATAATTTTGACCCATAGTAGCATTTTCTAAATGTATTGGATCTCTGGCCTTGATCAACATTGCATTATTGTAAATTTCCTGAACATCAAATATTAATCCGTCTATCTCAAAGTTATAAGTTAAAGGTCCATTACCTCCTGTTCTATCAGCACCGACCGGTAATTTTGAAACATCAACAATATGTTCTAATAGTTCTTGATTACCATTAAATGTAGAATGTATGCCTGGTTCATTTAAAGGCATTTTTCTATTAGAATTCAAAACAACTTGATCACCAAACAACCACCATGCTGCGGCTAATCCTACTATAACTCCTGCCCCCTGCAAAAGATAATGACTAGCAGGTTTAACTGATTTAAAAACATCACATTCAGCATCCTTATTCCTAACAACTCTTACCATACAGGTCAAAAATTTGATTCAGTTTAAAAACTTTACTATGAATTGGTAGTAATAGGATAATATTCCCATAAGAATATTTTAATCAAGAATATTTTTAAAGAA
>JBDRQV010000160.1:0-2649 GCA_043826105.1 Nanobdellota archaeon
ATCGCATGTTTCTGCTCCGTTGCAGAATAGGTTGTCATCACAATTAGCATTGTTTGGTGTATTTAGGATTATATCATTTGTTTCATCACAGCTGTCATCAGTGCAGCCTACGCCGTCATCTGTTGCTGGAGGTGTTCCAGATTGACAACCTAAAAATGCTTGACAAATTTCATTACCATTACAATAAGCCCCATCATCACATAATAGGTGCAATCCTTCATCAACAACAGTATCACAATCATCATCTACTCCATTACAAACCTCAGTTGCATTAGGATTAACAGATGGATCAGTATCATCACAATCAATCAATCCACATCCGGCATCTATAGAAAAACCATCTCCATCATTATCTCGACAAACATCAATAACATCTATCCTGACTAATCTAGTAGGTGAATAAATGCCATCTGTAACATAAAAATCAACATAATATCTTCCTGATTGATTAAAATAAGGTGTCCAATTAAATGTCTGACCTATAAAATAAGCACCATA
Source organism: Nanobdellota archaeon (assembly GCA_043826105.1). Lineage (GTDB taxonomy): Archaea > Nanobdellota > Nanobdellia > Woesearchaeales > DATDXC01 > JBDRQV01. The sequence continues at coordinate 499 of JBDRQV010000160.1, forward strand.
TGGTACATTTTCTGCCCAATAACTTAGTGCACTCCCTTCTGGGTCCACAGCAGAAACTGTAAACTGTAAATTTTGCCCTTCACTGACTACAAAAGGACCTACATTATTAAAAACAGGTGGACTATTTGAACCTATACATGCTCCCCATTCACCCCAATAATAACCCATACCATTTAAACCTGACACATAAAATGTACAAACCCTAGTACTTGTACCTGTTCCACCAAAACCACATGATACTGTCTCAGTCTGACCAGGTTGGCATCCATAGTATATTACTGGTTGTGGTGGATTAACATCTCCTCCACCATCTCCACCTCCTCCACCATCTCCACCATCAAAAGAAGAAACAAATATACTAAACATCAAAAATACCAAAATAAAAATTACAAAGATTTTTTTCATCTTGTAGCTCTTAAAGTATAAACTTCCCTATTAACATCTACTCCATCTGTTGCTTTCAACACTGTATGTAAACCATTCAATGCTTTTTCAAGACTAGTGCCGAATAATCCACCAGGAAAAGAATCTTTTAATTCATCTGGTGATGCACTATATAGTCTCAAAGCAACATGTGCTAATCTATCCTTCATTGGTTGATCAACAGGAACTTCAAGTTTTCCATCCTGCATTAATCTATCATAATCACCACTACCTAAAATATAACAAAGGTCCATAGGATTAAGGTCCATCCCTTGTTTAACATCAGGAACATCTCTTGTATCAGTTGGACTCTTCGAAGGATGCATAACTAAAGTAGTAGATATCCTATTCCCATCAACATATCTGCCTTCTACTTTATATCTTGATGGATCATCTTTTTTCCCATGACTAGCTAACCAATCTCTAGCTTGGTCCATCCTACCAGATAGATAACCAACAGCAGTATCATAACTGCTACCATCACTTAGAGACCTAAAAACAAGAGCAGATGAAACAACCACATTATGATTTAGATCAGAATCTGCAGATTGAACAGTTTCAGCTATAACCTTGCCCTTATAATCATCAGCATTGATATTATGGCCTAGTCCTAGTGTAACTCCACCGCCTATAACATCTTCTAGCTGCCCGGTATTTTGTAAAAGATAGACTAATTCAACATGTTGTTCAGGAGATAAAGTATGGATTAGAGTATTGCCTTTCCCTAAATTTGCTGCAACCCCCTGTTGAATAAGATAATTCATAAGTACTGGATTTGACAAATTAACTGATACTGTATTTGTTCCAAAAGTATCCCTGTTGTGTGTTTCACCGGGCTTAACTTTCTCACAACCATAAACCCATGTAGCGACCATATTTCCCTTGTATATCTGTTCCAGATAATTATATCTTGCCAAAAGAAGAGTTAATCTATCAACTTCCCTCTCAACATCTGTACAATCTTTAACTCCAGCAACTTTTGCAGCAGCATCCCCTATATCAGGTAGCATCTGTTCTAGATTACGATAACCTGTAGGATCCAAAGTATGCAAAGTAGCTAATCTTTCAAGTGAATCATGACAGGGTATAACAGCCACATTTATTAAAAAAGAATTCTGCCCATTTCTATCTACAGCTTTAACCCAAGCAGGGTATACTCCATAAGACAAGTTCGTTGTTTCAGCTGAAGAGAGAAAACCATTAGGCTGGTCAACCGATGGTTGTAATAAAGTACCTAATGTTTTATCCTGAATACGATCTTTAGGTCCTGGATTAGTCGGTCCAAATATCAACTCAACACCATCTGGAACTCTAAAATAACTTGTCAGGTTTAATTCTTCCCCTGGGCACACAGCAGGAATCTTGCCATCTTGAACAAAAGCAGCTAAAGCAGCAACAGGCATATCAGACCTATAATGGACCCTAACTTGACAATCATTATCTGCAGCTGCAGCATCAGTAGCATGACCACTTACAGCATATGCAGCACCTAATAATGTAGTAAATGCTAATAATCCATTAATCGCCTTCCTACCTAAGCTAGGTTCTGTCCTCTGAATCTTATCACTTCCAACTGTTAAAAAGCTACCTGTAATAGGGTCTCTTAAAGCTAGACCATCTCCAACATCCACAAGATTAACAATTATAAAACGATCAACAGCATCCATATTGATTACCCCCTAAGTAATAAGATAGGAGACAAACTCAATATTTAAATCTTTCCTTAGG
>JBDRQV010000161.1:0-9204 GCA_043826105.1 Nanobdellota archaeon
CTTTCTGAATGTCCTACAGTCAGATATCCCTCTTCATTCAATGCATAATGGAACAGCTTGGTCAGATAAGATTGCAGTTTTGATTCCAGATAGATAAGCAGGTTTCTGCAGCTTATGATATCTAACTTTGAAAAAGGAGCATTTTTTACCACATTATGCACAGCAAAAACCACTTTTTCCCTTATATCGCTGTTTACCTTATATGCCTGCTTTTTTTTGGTAAAAAATCTTTTTAATCTTGCAGATGATACATTGTCTTTTATACTCGCAGGAAATATTCCCGCTCTGGCTTTTTTTATAGCATCTTCATCTATATCTGTCCCAAATATCTGGACATTAAGATGCTTGTTTTTTTCATCCATATATTCCTGAAAAAGTATAGCTATAGAATAAGCTTCCTCGCCAGTAGAACAGCCAGGCACCCATATCCTTATGGAAGCATCTTGTTCTTTTTGCTTAAATAACTTAGGTATGATCGCTTTTTTCAGATAATTGAATGATTTAGGTTCTCTAAAAAAGTATGTAACTCCGATCATAAGCTCTTTTTCAAGCTTTTCTATCTCAGTAGGGTGGCTTCTTAGATAGGTTACATAGTTGTCCATCTTACTTATGCCATGGATAGACATCCTTTTAGTGATCCTTCTAAGGATAGTTGTTTTCTTGTATAATGAGAAATCATTTCCTCTTTGGTTTCGTATCAGCATGAATATCTTTTCTAAAGGGGCATATGGTGTTTGTAAAATAGTTGATGGTTCGTCTAATCCAGGGGCAGGCAATGTCTTTATGTATTTCAGAAGTATCTTAGGCATATTTTTGACAGGCAGGACATAATCTACAAGGCCGGTGCTGATAGCAGAGCGAGGCATACCATCATATCTTGATGTTTTTGCATCTTGGACAATGACCAAGCCACCCTCCTCTTTAATCTCTTTTAATCCTATAGTCCCTTCTGTTCCTGTTCCAGAAAGGATTATACATATCGCCCTGTCTTTTTGTTCTCTTGCAAGTGAAGTAAAGAACCTATCGATAGGATGCCTGATAGTCACAATTTTAGGTTTTAATAGTTGAATCCTTTGGTTGAACAGTTCCATATCCTTATTCGGCGGGATGATATATACTTTATTTTTCTCCACTATAGTTCCGTCTTTAGCTTCGCTTATAGTCATGTCAGTATGCTTAGACAGCAATTCGACCATCATGCTTTTATGTTCCGGCGCCAGATGCGGAACCAACACAAAAGCCATCCCGCTATTACTCGGCATATTATCGAAGAAATCCTGGAAAGCTTCTAAGCCGCCTGCAGAAGCTCCGATGCCGACGATAGGGCATCTTGGCGAACATGCTGCTTTTTTTCTCGATGTTCTTGATTTCCCCATATCCTTCTTCTTTTTAACCATCTTTTTAGTGATATTATATTTATATGTATTTATAAGTTTTCTATTTCCGACCTTATTTTCTTTATCTTTTCATTATCCAATATCTCTTTTATTGAGATCATAAAATCAGATAATTTATCAAAATCTACATCTACAGCCTTTTTTTGAGATAATATTGATCATCAATTCTTAACTCTTTATCCTTTTCCAGAATCTTAGATAATCCTGACTTAAAAATACCTTGTTTCTCAAGAAACTCAGCTAAAGAGACTGTGCAGTCATGAATCTCACATTTAATACCTATTTTCATAAGAACAGAATAAACCGCAAAATATTCTATATAATATTTAGTAGTAGCAAGCCAAATATTGGATTTGGTCTCTTTTATATTTCTCAGAACTCTAAAACTATCTTCTGCCGTCTGAAAATAATCATTACTCAGATTATCATTAGGCTCAATTAATTTTACACCTCTTTTTTGATCCTTACACCAGCTTATTTTTTTCATATAATTCTCCAAAAGATCTAATAACCTTTTCTGTATTATTGAATATCAGATGTTTTGCATAAATTTCCTTGATCAAAGTCAGACCAAGTTTCTTGAAATCATTTGTTTGTACTTTATGTATCTTTTTATTATAAACTTCCTCAAAATCTTCAATCTCTTTTTTGATATCTTTTCTGCCTATAACCAGCAGATCAATATCTGCTGCTTTTTCAATCTGATTTACAGAAGAGCCAAATATTATGAAGGTATTATCATTGAATAATCCATTAATCTTATCATATAAAACCCTTAGAAGAGTATCATTTTCTAATCGTGCTATCAGTTTTTCTTTTTCTGCAATGACTAGATAGTCATATAGCCGTTTGTTTTTAAAATTGAGCTTAAATTCGATTATATTTTTTCTTTCAGTCTTTATGAGGATTTTTTCCTTAACCAGTAGTTCCACATATGGCTTGATGGTTTGATGTGATTTTTTCAATAAAGAGGCTAGCTCCCTGAGGTAATAGCTCCGGCTATAATCATTAAGATATGATGCAATAATCTGGGTTTTAGTAATTTTTTTTACCATTTGGTAAATTTATTTACCTAACTTTATAAATCTTTTCATTTATTATTCACTCTTTCTCCAATAGCTTTCTTTGCGAACTTTTCTAATTCTAAAGTTTTTTTCTTTAAGGTCTCTTCAGCTAGCTTTCTCTTAGTTATATCCATGATCTGTACCAAATAACCCTTATCGCCTTTGTTTCCCAACGAAGTCAGGATTATGCTAATGTATATCTTACCAGATTTTTTGGTAGGGTATAACTTCAACTTTTTAACCTCATCAAAATCAAATTCACTATCATAAGATACGCTTTCCCCTTTTTTCAGTCGGGATAGCTGTTCCGAGGGGATATTTGGGTCTTTAAACAAGTCAAAGCCTCTTACATCTTTTTTATCTGCTAATCCGAATAAGGCAACTGTGGAATCATTTACATCAATAAGCTTTCCTTTTGAATCATAAAGCTCTATAGCGATTGGTGACTTCAAATATATTTCCTTTAATTTCTCATCACTCTCCTTTAAATCCAGTTCCATCTTTTTCTTTTCTGTTACATCTCTGACAGTATCAAGAATCCTTTCTTTTCCTTCGTAGATTATCTTATCTCCGACTGTCTCAACATATATTATATCTCCCTTAGGATTGACCATCTTATAACTTCCAATAAATCCTCCTTTGCCGGATTTTACAGATTGTATATCTTTAATTATCTGCAATTTAGAGTCCTTATGTACAAACTCTATGGCGTTTTTTCCGATAAGCTCCTTTCCAGAGTTCAATCCTGCCATCTTCCCTAATGAATTATTGGCAAATATGATTGTGCCTTTCCAATCTAGAATTACTATTCCATCGATAAGATTATTTAATATCTCCTGGAACTTTTTTTCATTTTCTTTTATATCTTCTTCAACTTTCTTCTTATCGCTTATATCTTCATACATGGCAACTATCTTCTTATTGACTAACTTATCCCCTATCTTGGAAGCGCTGACTCTGCATAATATCTCTTTTCCATCCTTTCTCTTGCAGACAAACTCTGTTTCATGTGTCTTTTCTTTCTCTAGTCTGGGATAGAACTCATTTCCTATCTTTTCATAATCTTGATTATTCTTATATAGGATCAGCGTATCTTTACCAATAACCTCATCTGGTTTGTAGCCGAAAACAGTTTCAATAGCCTTGTTTGCAAATAAGATCTTCCTGTTTTCCAGGCCTATGACTGCATGAGGTATCGTATCCAATATGCCTTTTATAGTGCTTTCTCTTTCTTCAGCCTTTTTCCTTTCTTTTTCCAGATCCTCAAGCATATTAAGCAATGCTTCTGGCGTTACAGATTCTTTCATATTGATCACCTTATCTTTTCTATAGCTGATATGAACTCTTCAGTAACCTTAATCACATCTTCTGCCTCGACTTCTTGTATATCCATCCTTTCTAGGCCATAATTTATTTCATGCCTCTCAAGCCTTAATGCATTCAGTTCATTGATAAATCGTTTCTCTAATCTATCAGAGTATTTTTCTCTGATGTATACAAAAAGAGCATAATGGCTCTTTTCTTTGATGCCATCTTTAAACAATAATGATCTTCCAGCATGGAACATCGCAGCATAAGAATTAGATATCGTCTCTTCAAATATCTTTATTTCAAGAAGCCTTTTTGCCAAGCTTAATGTATGCTTGGCTATATCGATGGATTTTTTAGCCTTTTCAGTATCAGGCGCCTCTTTTTTTAATAGTCCTTGCTCAAAACATTCATCTACATTCATATTACAACAGGAAGCTCTCCGAAAAGAGCAATTCCTCCAATTATAGCCTTATCATAAAATACCTTGTCTGATATGGCCTTTTTCCTCCATTCTTGATGGGTATATTTTATTAGCGACAATTCTCTTTTTAGTTGCTTTTCAGCCTTTAACATCTCAATCTTGATGGGCTTATGGGTAAGTATCAACACATCTATATCACTGGAGATAGAATCAGTACCTTCAGCTACTGACCCATATAATGTAATTGATATTATAGCAGGGTAGGTTTCAACTAATTCTTTGACCAGTCCTGATTCAGTTATTTCTGCAATCGACATCGACTTTCTTAGCTGCCTTACTAAAACATTTGAATTATCCAGCTTATATTGGTGGACATTGCCTATGATCTTTCTCTTGACCATATCTTTTTCTAGCAGATAATCCAAACATCTCTTTGCAGTCGCCACGCCAACTTTAGCTTTTCTGGCTAATGATCTTATCGACTCTTCTTCTGTAGTATCCCTTAAGCTTTTGAAAACTACGAATAATGCATATTTTTTAATCATATCATATATGGAACAATCGTTCTTTAAATAGTTTTTGGTTTTATATAATAATTGTATATGGAACAATCGTTTTTTTTGTGGAACATTATAAAACTGACATTATCTTATCTCTTTTATGGTTCCTTGCACTTCTACAACTTTGCCTTCCAAAAAGATTGGAGTGCTTTCGATATGAACATTAGTAAACCCACCTTGTTTCTTCTTTAATGGTATGTCAAACTTGACTTTTTTTCCTTTCAGCACATCATCAAATAATTGCTTTGCTCTAAGGAGATCTTTAATAGGGATAAACTTCTTAAAATGATTATTTTTCACATCATCTGAAGAGAAACCAAATGCTTTCTCCATCAGAGGAGAGACGTATGTTATCTCACCTTTGGGATTAAGTGCATATACCATCAGAGCGTTCTTTTCAACTATATCCTTAAACCTCTGGCTGGACAATAAAAGCCCATCTTGAGCCTTTTTTCTATCAGATATATCTCTTATTATGGTCAAGACAGCATCCTTACCCTCTATTTTGATGACCTTAAGATTTATCTCTATCCAAAATATTGTTCCATCTTTCTTTTTACCCTTCCATTCAAATACCTGTGTACCTTCTTTAGAAGCCTTAAGTATATAGTTTAATCCTTCTTTAGCACTATAGGGAGGTTTGCCTTCACTCAACATCTGCATGTTTGATCTTTTTATCTCTTCTTCAGTATAGCCAAACATCTGTGCCGCCATCTTGTTTGCATCTATAACTTCGCCACTTGATTTGCCTTGTATAAATATTGCATAATTTGCACCATCAAATATGCTTTTATAGCTTTCATGAGATTGTTTTAGCTCTTCCTCTTTCTTTAATCTCTCGCTTATATCTCTTCCAGATACCATCAGCCCAATCAATTTTTCTTTTTCATACAATAATAAAGAGCCAGCTGTAAACTCTATAGGTAGGTAACTTCCTTTCTTATTTTTTATCTCCACTAATAAAGGAGGTGTTGCCTTACCCATCAAAGACAAAGTCAGATGTTTTATTATCCTTGGAAAATATTTTAATGGTACAAAATCCTTAAACCTTTTTCCGATGACCTCTTCTTTAGTATAGCCAAATGTATCAAGCATAGTCTTATTTACATCTATTACACTGCCTTTTTTATCGAAAGATAATAAGAAGTCAACACTATTTTCATATAGGTTTCTGAATTTTTTCTCGCTTTCTTTTATCTCTTTTTCAGCTTTTTTCCTTTCTGTTATGTCAATACCCAACCCTATCAAGTTAGGCACATTGTCTATCTTAATCATATGCCCTGTAAAATAATAAGGTATTTTAATTCCTTTTTTTGTGACAAGCTCAGCTTCAGCATCTGCATTTCCTTTTATGAAGACTTGTTTTATCCTTTCAGCTATATGTTGTTTGTCCTCTCCTTCAAACAAGTCAATAGCTGTCATCTTAGAACACTCTTCAGAAGAATAGCCAGTCACTATCTCAAAATTTTTGTTCCATCTCTTGAATTTTCCCTTATCGTCAAAAACATAAAATACTCCAGGCAGGCTGTTGATTATAGATTCAGATAAAGCTCTCTCTTTTTCTATCAATCTTTTAGCATTTTCCAGATCTTCAAGCATATTCAGCAATGCTTCTGGTGTAACAGATTCTTTCATATGATCATTTCCTCAATTTTTACATGATGATCAGATAATCGACTGACCATTCAACTATTATTCATCTTCCCATTGGTTTTCTTTATCAGAATTGCTTTCTTGACAACTTTGCCTTCATAAGCTGCCAGCTTTTTCTTAAGTTCTATCATAGCTTCTTCTCTTCCGACAGAAAGCTTGGCAAATCTCTCTAGTTCAGCTGTCTTTTTCTTCAATATCTCTTCAGATGCCTTTTTCCCGGTTATATCTTCTCCAGAACTTAATATTCCGATGATCTCGCCTTTATCATCCTTAAGAAGAGTATTGGTCCAGCTGATCACTTTTTTCTCGCCTTTCTTGGTCATGATAAGATTTTCAAAATTCTCTACAAGCTTTGATTTTGCATCCATATTACTTACATGGATCTTTTTCACGCTTTCGATCTCTTCTTTAGGTATAACTATCTCAAACCAGTCCTTTCCTTGCAATGAGCCTTCTTCATAACCCAAAATTTCATATCCCTTTTTATTCAGGTCAGTTATCTTGCCTTCTTTATCTAACGCAACCATAACATTTCCTGCAAGATCAAAGTATGTTTGCGCTTTTTTTTCAGCTACTTCTTTGGCTTTTAAAACCTCTCCGATACCTAATTCTTCTTTCTTGATACCTACTTTAAGGATAGCCAGCTTCAGGCTTGCCAGTATCCTGTTCAACGAATCAGTCAGAGCAGATATCTCAAATATCTTGCCTTTGGTAAGGTGTATATCCAGCTTTCCTTTTGTTATCTCTGAAACATCCTTAGCCAGATCATTTATGGGCTTTGAGATATATTCTGATAACATATTTCCTGCAATAAGTATGCCGAATGATATGAATATCATCACTAATATAGATATATTGAGCAGCCTTTGCCTGCCATAGCCGATAGCTTCACTTTCATCTATCTCTGCAATAAGGCATAGCCTTGGTTCGTCTATATGGCTATGCGTGCCTATAACTAATTTACCTCGATAATCATCATGTATTGTAACAGGCAGCATATTTTCTTGTGTTATACTTTCTCCTCTTTCTAAAATTTCAATATGCTCTAAACATTTTCTGACAGGTTCTGTGTCTACAGTTTGTTTTAATATAGTAATTTCATCTGTAAACTTTGAGTCAGACCGCATCAGCATATCTTTTCCTACAAGATATGTCTCTCCAGAACTATCAAGGCCAGTATATTCATACAATATATTATTTATCTGGCTGATAGCTAATTCGACTATTGCTACACCGATTATATTGTCTTTATCCATCCCATATACAGGAGCACTTACATACATGCTTAACTCATTGTCGATCGGATTATCTTCCATATCAGAGATTGTGATCATGCCTTTTTTAGCATCATCGTATGATCTTAATAATAGGGACCCATTGATGTTATTCTCTTTCATATCTATCCCAATATGTTTCTTTGTTGCAGTCCACCATATCTTACCTTCAGTAGTCACCAATAACAGATCCTTAAATTGTCTCGATTCTACAAAATTGATAAGATAATCTTCTGCATCAATCAATAGCTGCATAGTAGAAGGGTATTCACCAAGGTATGTTGTAGCTGCCACATGCAAACCTACTCCATCTGCTGTCTTTGTGCCGATGACATGGATGTACATGTATTTCTTCTCGATCCTCCCATCTGTCTCTTCCCAGTCATATACCCCTTCAGCATCTTTTCCTCCTTTTGTTTTAAACATGATAGACCAAAATCCAGGAAGGGTTTCTGATAATTTGCTAAGGTCAAGATCCACTATCTTAGGATTAGAATGGAATCTTGCTACTAAAGTGTTATAATCTGTCAATGCAGTATATCCTGTCTCACCAACTGGCTGGACAGCGATCTTCTGGAATACAGGATCTTTTTGCAGTTCCTTAAGCGTCTTTGTTGGATTTTTTTTAAGGTAATCATCAACTTCTTTTGCAACCCTAAACGCAGTTTCTTTTATCTCTTTTTTAGCAGCTGCAACATCTGAATTAAGTTTTTGGTTAAGTGCATCTCTTATAGAAGGTGATTTTGATAGTATGGCCAGATCCCCTTTCCTATGTGCCAGATAATCATTCAGATAGCCCGCCTTATTTTCTGCTGCGGTACGAAGATGGTCATCGACCTCTTTCCTTACGATATCGCTCGCATTTATAAAGAAATAATAAGATGCAAATGCCCCTCCTATCAATCCGACAAATATGAAAGTTAGGATTATTATGGTTCTGATCTTCATTTTTCAACCTCTTTTTCGATTTTAAAACAAACTACTATTTTTTAGCCAATCTGAACAACAGATAAAATGCAGCAGCAGATAGTATATAATCTATCCCATATAAACTGTCTGAAATCAATCCAGGAACACCATATATATCATTCCAGCTCCAATAAGTATAAAGCATGTCTGCAATAAATCCGACTACTGTTGATAATGCCAGAAACAATAATGGCTTTCCAAGTTCTTCCAGCTCTTTGTAAAACGAATACACTGAAATACTCAATATCAATATTATAGCACTCGTAACAGGATAATAATAATCTAAAAATATCTCAAAAACAGATTCCCCTTCCTGAAATCCCACTATAAAATTTCCGATAAGGTACGTCACTATTGCTGCAGACACCAGTGTTACTAAAACCAAAGTGATTATGCTTTTTTTACTGGCTTGATATTTTTTATATGTATAAACAGTAAAATAAGCAAACCCAGCCATAAAGAATAATGCCCCCATGATCCAAAAATACTCAGGAAAGCCCAACTGTGGATTTTGTCCCATAAGCTCATCAATAATACTCCAGCTTATTTCAGCAA
>JBDRQV010000162.1:0-4228 GCA_043826105.1 Nanobdellota archaeon
TCGTTCCTACGATTCTATTGAGTGGAAAATGTGTGCAACAAATTGCTTAAATGTTCTATTATTGCCCAAATCTAAATTTATATTTAAATATCAAATAATAATAAAACTTTAACAAAAATCAAAGAAAAAACAATACTCAGATTAGCACTAGTTTGTTCAATAATTGGAGTAACTATCCTTTATCTTATTTCGAGCAATATCGAGATTAGCGAGAAAACCATCGAGAAGATAAACAAGGATAATGTCGGAGAAGATGTAAAGCTGTTCGGCACTGTAAGTAAGATTTCTGAAGCTGAAAATGTTTATTTCATGGAACTATCCCAACCCAGCATTATAGATGTTCTTATATTTAAGGATGATCAGAATTTAAATCTCAAACAAGGCGACTATGTCGAGATTCTTGGAGAGATTGACGAATACAATGGAAAAGTAGAGGTTATAGGCCATAGGATAAGGATAATGGAATAAAATGACAACTTTTAAATATTGTAGATTCTAAATTCATTAAAAAGAGGTGCTTGATGGATCCGCTTGTTATCAGGATATTGGAAATATTATTAGTGCCATATTTTAACACTGAAGTCTTATGGTCTATTGCACCTTTATTCTTTGCACTGGTCATGATCCAGATGTATTTTGGAAAGTACAAGACAGAACTGCTCGGATGGAACACAGCTTTTGGTAATACTATATCATTGATGTGGGTTACAGCGATCCTGACCAAATACCTACACGACACATATGGCCTGATAAATGCATGGGACACTTTAAATTTAAGGGGTTATTTTATCTTAATATTCGGGCTTGGTCTGTTGACACTTGTTTTAGCTATATTGGATTTTAATCATGCCATCCCTAAAAAATGGGCTTTTATATTATCCTCTGCCTTGCCTACAAACGGTTTAGCATATTTTATCTTGGCCATAGTATTAGGAAATATACCTATAGATTGGATTACACTCGAGGCATCTATCATCATATTCATCTTCTTAGTCATTGTCTTTCACTTATACAAAAAGATCATAACTCCTGCTAAGAGCATACTTCCTACTTTGAAAAAACGTCAGGAATTACAGAAAAAGAAGATAAGGCATCTTAAACATAGGATTAAGAAGCTGATTCAACCGATCATACCTAATAAAGAAATATTTATCCAGATTTCTGATAAAAAGGGAAAGAAATAAATCTGATCTAATATTTTCCATTTACAATGATAGGCCAGATACTCATTGCACTCTTATTAGGTATTTGTTTCGGCATTTTTACAGGCCTCATCCCAGGCATACATGTCAACTTGATATCATTGATACTTTTATCTATGTCTGGTTATCTTCTTGGGTTTACTACCCCTTTAGTCCTGTCAGTTTTTATAATTGCCATGGCAATCACACATACATTCCTCGATTCTATACCATCCATTTTTTTAGGAGCACCAGATGCAGATATGGCTTTAGGTGTTTTGCCAGGGCACAAATTATTGCTGGAGGGCAAAGGCTATGAAGCAGTCAAACTCACAGTTATAGGTTCATTCTTAGCTTTGATAGTTACAATATGTATAATCCCATTGATGATACCTCTTGTTCCGATAATATACGGGTTTATCCAGCCATATATCGGATATCTGCTGCTTTTTGTTATAATCTATATGATATGGATTGAAAGGGGCATGATAAAAAAGACATGGAGTTTGCTCATATTCATCCTTTCAGGAATACTGGGTTTGATAGTATTGAACTGGCCTAATTTTTCTAACCCTCTTTTCCCAATGTTGTCTGGATTATTTGGAGTAAGCACTCTTCTCTTATCCCTTAACAACAAGACAAAACTTCCTGAACAAAAAGTAACTGAGACGATTAAAGTAGATGTAAAGAAAACAAGCAAGGCGATCGGAGCTGCAGTCTTTTCAGGTTCTCTTACAGGAATGCTGCCTGGTTTAGGAGCAGCACAAGCTTCAATATTGGGCATGGCTTTAGTCGGCGATATAGGCAACTATACTTTTATGATATTGATAGGAGGGATTAACACAGTTAATTTCGCTTTTAGTTTAGTTACACTTTATACATTGGAGAAGGCGCGTAATGGTGCAGTAGTTGTCATATCAGAATTATTGAATAAGATAAGCATCACTGATTTTATAATCTTTTTAGCAGCAGCTTTGATTACAGGGGCATTAGCAGCAATCTTGGCATTAAAGATAAGCAAGATAGCAGCTAAGTACATCACTAAGATAGACTACCAGAAGCTATGCATAGGCATCATTGTTTTTATAACTGCTCTGACTTTGTTCTTCTCACACCTATACGGTCTTTTAGTTCTGATAGTAAGTACAGCAATAGGGATGACATCTCCATTAGTAGGCGTTAAAAGAAGCCATGCGATGGGCTGCTTGATGCTGCCGGTTATCTTATTTTTTCTTCTTTAATCTCTTCTTAGATTCAATCTTTGTAAATATTACGCCATTTAATAACCCGATTAGAGGTAGAATGATCCAAATTACAAAACTAACTCCAGCAACATCTGATTGTAAAAGTGTAAAAGACTGATTTGAAGACAGCAGTAATTTAATCACCAAAGTAATCATAATTCCGCTTAAAACTCCAGTGATCCATGGCTTTAGTTTGATCTTAGATATCAATACTCCGATGATAGCGCCAAAGAATAAAGTTATTACAGAACCCATCAATGTAACACCAACTATAGCAAATAGTATCAAAGCACCCATCTCAACAAACAGATTCAAAAAAGAACCAAATATAGCATATATAAAAAAGAATGCCCATGGGACAGCAAATCCGATTATAGCTCCCAAACCAGCAGCTTTTAACCACGATGTTGTTTCTTTCTTACCCATGATGAAGGATAAAAATAGTTCATTATTTAAACTTTTCTTTAACAAAACATCCAAATAATTATTTTATAAGAAAAAGAAAAAAATTAAGCTGCTATAATAGCACCAAAATCGTCTTCATACTCAGCTAAGAATGTTTTAAGCATTTTTTCAGTATTCAATGCCCATTTCATCAGAGATTCTTCATCTTTTTTTGTTTTGGCAACATCATAAACATAATGTGCTCTTAATTTTTCAACATCATTAGCCGTTAGTTTTAGAATATCTGTATCCTTTTTAATATGCTTAAAATCAGAGATAACTTGGTTGGCTAATTTAAGTAGAACTCTTCTACGCTGTTCGATCATACCTCTTAGTTTATGTTCTTTTAGTCCATGTCTTTTTAATTTCATATCTCCAAATTTGACATCATGATTTCTCCAGTCCATCTCTTCATCAATCTTACCTATATCTTTTTCAACTTGTTTTAATGCCTTATCTGATCTTGCGATAATCGCTCTAAATTCAGATATAATATGCCATGGGTCTTTTGGAGTTCCTGCCATACTTGGTGCACCAGAATAACTAAGCTTAGGGTGATCACCCAAAAATTTAATATAACTCATCACATGTATATATTCATCCCATAATAATTTCAATGCTTTTTTTGTGCTTGTATCTAATTCCCTTACAGTAGCTTTTCTGATCATGTTTTATCACCTTTATATACGATATATAAGTCTTAAATATAACAACTATTTAAACTTTTCTTTAAGCTAAACACTAATTTAAGAAAACAATAAGGGAAAACTATTTAAACCTCGATATATAATGGATGATATTATGGGTCAACAGGAAGTTTATTATTATCTGAAAAAGAACAAAAAGAAATGGTTCACTTCTAAAGAGATTTCTAAAGGGTTAAAAGTTTCTATCGGCTCTGTAACAAATTGTCTGAAAAAGTTAAGAAAAAGCAATGCTGTAGACTTCAGGGAAACAAAGCGAAAGAACCAATTTGAGTACAGGCTTTAGTTAAATATGATCAGATGAAACTGATAGCTATCTTCAGGACATTAGCGATAATCTTTTTCTTACTAAGCATATTCTTCACTTTTTTCTTAGCCATAGGGTTATCGATAGTATGCTTTGTATTGGCAGCTATCTTCTTGATCATCTGTATACTGATCAAGGGCATAGAACATTATAAGAAAAAGACTGTTTAGGATTTCTTCATCAATTCTTTATCAACTTCCTGCTTTGTCCTTAACATTATCTCTATGTCTCCAAAATGCTGATATTGTTCCAGATCAACCTTTCTTTGATTTGTCAGATGCAGTAATGGGATAAATGTATAGACTCTTCCTTCTCTTGTGTCATCAGGGATCAATTGGGAAAATGTCA
>JBDRQV010000163.1:0-12226 GCA_043826105.1 Nanobdellota archaeon
TCCTGGCTTCTTAGAGAATCTAGATCAGCCATAGGTCCTTTGATCCCATCTAGCATTTCCTCAGATCTTTTCCTAAACGCATCCCTATTCTTACCAATATTATTGAAATGATCTATCCAACCAGGCACTTCCTGATATAATTCAAAAGCTGAATAATCTGGTAAGTTCTTAATTATTGAATCAAAAGCAGCCATCGCAAAATGATGATGTGCTGCAGCTTCTGAAACAGACTGAACATATATAGCCTGAAATAATGTTTTAGTAGTGAACTTAACACTACTTCCCATCTCGATAGGTTTACCCCCAGAACCTGTTGATTCATATTTCTCTAAAAATTCTAAAGCTTTCTGTGCTTCTGAATATGCATGAGCCATCTGCATAAAATTCCTATATAGCCTGCCCATCTGAAAACTTAAACCTCGCTGCATAATCTCATTATGACTATATGTTCTTCCAGTCATTCTGTCGCCCATATTATAATTAAAGAATATCAGATTTTTTTGATATTCCATCTCTGCCTTTTTTTCAGGCATCGCTTCTGGATTCAGCCAATAGTCGTCTGAAAACAAATATGGTGTATCTAATAATAAACTATGACCCGTAATATCAAACTTAACTCCGCCAAGATCAATTTTAGTAGTGCCTGCCCAATTTCTACCAGCTGTATCCATATCATATGCTGAAAATCTATCTTTGAAAGGCCTGCTTAGCATCTCGATATCTTTAAGCATTTCCAAGATTAACGGATCTGTTAATCCTTGATTTCTAATTTTAGTGGAAAATGGTGTTAGCTCTGCTTCTTCGAGAGTGGCACCTTTTGCTATAAGCTTTTCTTTTTCATCATCGATTATAAATCTTTTATCATTGTCATCTAAAACAACACTTGTTATGTTTCTAACAGTCAAAGCTCTAGCATACATCTCATTAAACTTATGATAAAGTGCTCCGACATCATTCAATCTGGGATCAAAAAATATTGTCTCGAAAAATGTTGGATCCTCTATAAAATTCATGATGACATAATGGTCCAGTTCTCTAGGATCTGAAAGATAATATCCCCAATTCTGGAACAGTTCCAAACCAGCTTCATTGAGTTGTCTTGGAGAGAAAACTTGAGGTATAGAAAAATAACCACTCCTAGTATATGGCTCAGAACCTCTAGCGAGCTTTAGTTCAAGACCTGCCCTTCTGGTATCGCTATATCTTTTGACGATAAAGCCACTCCTTTTAGCAGGATCATCAATATATGTTGCTTTACCTTCATCATCTATATGAACAGTATCTATATGTAGATTTACCGAATCTCCACTTCTTCCACCCTTTACATTTACTTCCATAAAAACACGTGAGCTCATTTTTAAATATATAATCCTAAACCATTTATAAATCTTTTGCTTTTTTAATTACTTTTTAGTAGTAACTTAATTAGAAGAGTATAACTCTAGATTTAGTTTAGAAATTTTGAGAAAATCTATTTCAGAACATGCCCGCATCCATTACAGACATGAGCTTTCTTTTTTTGATCAAATTTTGTAGTCAGGCCTAATTTGATTATCTGGTTGCAGCCATCACATCTAGGCTCTAAAATACTTATGTCATTGAATATCTGTGCCCCTATCATAATTAAGAGTATAGGTGTTGAAGTTATAAAAACTCTGTTAGTATGGTAACAATTTGTGATTTTTTTATATAAATTATAAAAAATATTTTTGTGCCTAATGATTTATAAACGCTCAAGTATTCTCAGATAATATGGTAGATCTGGTCAATCTGGCAATTGGATATGAAAGGAACATTGTATTATTGGAAGGAAAAAGGCTTAGGGAACTGACAGGAAACTTTACAGAACATTATTTAGAAAGGAATGCTGAAAATTATTCTAAACTGATAAAATATGCTGCAAAAAGAAACCATGATGATAAAGAAGGCGACCTTAAATCAAATGATCTTGAAAAGCTGATTGTTGATATCCCTGGTGCTTCGGATGAACAGATTGAAGCCAGAAAGTCGATAATTAATGCGAGAGTATTATTTTACCAGCACCTCCTAAGAGTTGAAGGTGAATTTGATTGTTGGGAAGATATGATAAGGGCAAGGTACCAAACCAGAGAAGCTTATGAAGAGGCTTTAATGCCGATAATAAATACAGAAAATCATCTCAGAGACATGCTTAAAACTCATGGAGATGAGCAGGCTAAATCCAGGCAGTATGCCAGAGAAAAGATTGCTGAGATATGCTTTCCTTCTGAGGATGCATCTGAGATAATCACACAAAAAGGGTTTGTGGAAAGGGTATCAAGAATATTAAAAAATCTTTTTCCCGAATACAGATCATAAAAACTTTCCCAACTTCTTTTGTCCCTCACCTGCCAATAACTCTTCTTTTGAATAACCTAAAACTTCAAATATGTTCTCTACAGCAGGTATTATCTGATTCTTGATATAATAATCAGGGTCATAACTTCCCTGATCTACTTCTTCAGGAATCTTTGCTTTGTCACGTATCTTTTCTTTTCCTTGCGTTACGATATACCTGATCATTGTTCCTGGGCCAACATGCAATCCCTTTTCCTGCATCTTTATCGCTACAGCAACATAAGGTGTTATGGTTCCATATTCTGATATGTCCTTTTGGATCTGAGTATGGATGATAAGGTCTTTATTTGAGATCTTCTTATCATGGATGTCGTTGATCGTTTTGTCTACATATTCTAAGGCTTTTTGGATGTTGCTCTCCTTGAGGATTATATTTATGACTTTTTACTGAACTTTTTTTGCTATTTTGCTGGAATTTCTCCTGACAGTCTCAAATCCCCTGATCTTCACTTCACCTTTTTCAGATAATAGTGCGTATTTTTTCTTTGCACCTGATGGTGAGGATTTTGCTGAGACAAATATCCCATTTGGATAGAAACCTTCTGATTCCAGCTCCATAACTCCTGGCAATCCAAGATTTATCTCTTCAAGAAAGTTTTCAGCATCTATCCTTTTTCTGCCTTCTAATGTGAAAAATACAGAGTCTGTGTCTGAATATATAACATTAAAGCCTTCTTTCTGAACTTTATCTATAACATCTTTGATATATTGCCTGCCGTAAGCAGTTATAGATTTTACACATTCAAGGCAATACCATCGAGCTGCGTAAAAACCAAGATACCCATAGAATGCATTAGCCATAATCTTAAGGCTTTGCAGTCTTGCTTCTAATAATGTGTTAGATTCTTTATTCATTATTTCCCTAACCCTCATCCTTCTTTTTATCAGATCTTCCATCATGGTCGGGATAAATCCTTTCTTTTTTTTACAAAACCAATACTTTTCTTTTGTTGGCGCTAATTCATTTGGACAGCAGCTACAAAAAATTGTCGATGGTGCTATATTGTGTGAGGAGATTATACTTGGATATAAGCTTCTGAAATCAAAGACCATTATGTCTTTGTAGATGCCTGGCTTTGGCTCATAGACAAAACCTCCTGTATATGTCTGCATCCTTCTTGATCTTATCTCATCATGATCAGGCAGGACTGGAGCTATCTCATTAAAGTCTGATTCATTTTTTAATAAGAACCATTCAACTAATTGTGAAAAGCCCATCCTGCATATATCATAAGCTGTCAAACCGACAATCTTTACCATCTCAATCATTATAGGCAGCAACTTTTGTGTTAGCCTATAAGCCAGATAAGCATCATGCATATTGTATTTTGCAAATTCATCCAACCTGCTGCTCTGAATATCCCATAATTCTGCTAATTGGTCTATATCAACATCCAGCTTATCTTCTCCGATCAGCTCATGTGCCACTTCATTTAGCGAATATAACTCTGTGTCTAATTGGCCTGCCATAATTTTAGAGATAAACCGATATATATCCACATGAAGGATACCAAAAATCTTTGAACTGATATTTGTAGATCTGCGATTAACTGCTAATTCAGAAAAATCAATACCTAAATCCAGATTTATCTTATATTTTTTTGCTCTTGCCGCTATGTAGGGCAGATCAAATCTGTCTGAGTTATATCCTACCAGTATATCTGGACGATACTGTTCTATGGTAGATTTGAAACTTTCTATCAGTGCTGATTCGCTGCCTACAAATTCTATGTTCTCTTCTGACCTGAAGGTTTTCCATGTGATCATCTTCTTGAAATTATGCCCATATAATGCTATCATGATGATGGGATTTTTTTCAAAATCAATTTCACCTGGAGAAGGATAATATGTCTCTATATCGAGAGCTAAAATCTTTGGAACTATAGTGTCATCAGTTGATTGCATTACTTTTTTTGCTTTAAATACTGGAGATCTAGAGCGATAATTGATAAAATCACCATCTGCCTCTGCCAGAGCCATCGGCGTTATCTTTTTATCTATCAAATATCTCCTTTGGAAAGGCAGATCGTATTCTGTTATCTTGTCTATGATATCCCACTCTTTTATTACATCCCTGATATTAGCTATATCTTCTGGAAGCTTAGTATATACTTTCAAGGCTTTGATCTCTTTTCCCAAAATATTCTTTTCTATCAGTTCTACTCTTGTTACCTCTGCCAGTTCACCTTCTCTTTTTTCGACTTTTATCTTTTCTAGTTTTGGTTTTACCTCATCGTTTTTGGGGATGACATAGAAATAAGGCTCGAACGTATCATCCAGAACTAATATCTGCTTGTTATCTGATGTTCTGCCACTCAATAATATTGTTGGCCTGTTATTAATCGTCCTAGTAGAAATATCTAATACGAAAAACTGAAGTTTTTCAGGCATAATTGATAGGTGTAGAAGACAATATTTAAAATTTGTGGGAAATAGTTAGAAACCTAAGGTAAACGCTCTAGATAATTTATCCTGCCATGTTGTCTCTAATGTGGTTGTGGCGTATCTTAATTTTTCGTGATGTTTTGGAATTGCTCTATCCAGCCATATTACTTCGAAATTGTTTGGATCTATTGTGGTTAAGGTAAAACCATACGGCTGTTCTTTTGTTGGTGGAACAACATGAAGATTATACACTCCTTTAGGAGTCATCAGAACCCCATTAAAGCAGGCTATGCCTCTGCTTGATAGATTATCAGAATGTTGTTCTCCTAATCTCATTGGCTGTGGATAACCTGGCAAGAAGACATAATTATCTGTATCATCTTCATTACCCATATATGCATTTATCACATCAATATATGAAACAGGCCTATCTGGTGAAAATATTATTTTATCGCCATGTATAATCATCATATATAATGTGCTAGAAATTGGCTCTTTGCTAATGCATATGTCCTTACTTCTTATAATCCCGTAGTAAGCTCTTCTAAATATATCTTCCCCTAATGTTTTTTTAAGAATATCACTATTCTCATCAGTAAAGATAGAATAGAATGCATCTTTTCCAGGAATTGCAACATAAGGTAATGTCTTTTGTTTAGCGGGATGTACCATAGGAAATCTTTTTTTAATCGCTTTTTCTAATCTTGCTGAATTCATATTGCTGATGCTGACTCTGTCTATAACACTTTTGTTCCAAATTACGCTGAATTTTCCATCATCATGAGGCGGTTCCAATAATAATTCGAGAACCATATCTTCTTTTCCCTTAGGAACTGCAGTTGATATGAATGGGTTGTTACCTATCTTCTTAAAGAGATCATGCACATCCATATAATTATGACCATCAAAATCATAATCAAATGGATCTGAAGCATGGTATAAGAATGGTTTTGATTTATGAAGTTGTTCGGAGAATCTTTTAGTTAATTTTTCAAGGGTTTTAAACTGAATATAGTCAGTTACTCCTTTTTCAGCTCCGAAACCGCAGAAATAACAACCAATGGAGCAACCTTCTGTAAGCTGTATTGCGCCAATGTTTTGCATTATTAACTCTAGCTGTTTTCTGGTAAACTGATTCAATATTTGTTCTAATGATCTTGATGATCTGATCATAGATTAGAAAGTTAAGGATACATTTTTAAATGTTTCTATATTTACTATTATTTAGTAGTTATAAATATTCTATTTACTTTTTTACATTCTGTTCCATATTCGAACATTAAATATATAAATGATTAATCTTCTCTTTTAAAGATGGAGCTTAAAAATGCATTAGTTGAACTATATACTAAATGTGCAACTGATCTTCCGAAAGATATTGAACAAGAGCTTGTAAAGGCGTTAAGGGTGGAGAGCAGTGATTCCCTTGCTTTTGAGACCATAACCAGAATTCTTGATAATGTCAGGGTAGCGAGAAAAAATAAGATACCTATATGCCAAGTTACATTCACCCCTATCTTTTATGTAACATATACAAAAGACACTTCTCCTAAATATATAAAAGATGCTATAATCGAGGCGACAAAAGAAGCTACTGAAAAAATCCCATTAAGACCTAATGCTGTTGACCCTATAACTGGTGAAAATTCCAAGAATAATGTTGGTGAAGGTTATCCTATCATCTATTTCAGAGAAGGTGAAGAAAAAAGGATTGATCTGATGTTAAAGGGCGGCGGTTCTGAAAATATAGGCCAGGTCTATAAGCTGCCTGATGAAAGATTAAAAGCTGGGAGAGATATCGAAGGCATAAGAAGATGTGTATTAGATGCTATGGTCAAAGCTCAGGGAAAGGGCTGCAGCCCTAATTACATAGGTGTCGCTATTGGCGGCTCTAAAGATATTGTCTCAAGATTTTCAAAATGGCAGATCATGCGAAAGGTCGATGATGAGAATCGTGATCCTAATTTAGCTAAATTTGAAAAGCTGCTAAAAGAAGAACTGAATCAATTGGGGATCGGCCCTTTAGGCCTTGGCGGAAAGACTACATGCCTGGGTGTTAAGATGACTAAAACACATAGGCATCCTGCGAGTTTTTTTGTTGATGTCAGCTTTTCATGCTGGGCAACGAGAAGATACTCGTTGCACATGGATAGTGGTAAGATAGAATGAAATTTTTACAAACTCCGATAGATGAAGAAAAAATAAGGGAATTAAAAGTAGGGGATAAAGTACTGATAACTGGTTTGATATATACTGGCAGGGATCAGGTGCATAAGTTTCTTACAGAGAACATTTCTAAAGAATTTAAGGATAAGTTAGATGGGATGACACTCTATCACTGTGGACCGATAGTCAGGAAGATAAAAGAAGGATATGAAGTTGTGGCAGCAGGACCAACCACAAGCATAAGGGAAGAGCCTTATGAATCCACGATAATAAAAGAGTATGGAATAAAGGCGATAATCGGAAAAGGAGGAATGGGCGAAAACACTTCAAAAGCTTTACAAGAACAAGGATGCGTCTATCTTAGTGCTATCGGCGGATTAGCTGCATTATTGGCCAGACAGATAAAAAAAGTGGATGATGTCTATTTTTTAGATGAGTTTGGTGTTCCAGAGGCGATGTGGAAGTTAGAAGTTGAGGATTTCCCATGTATTGTAACGATGGATTCCTATGGCAATAACCTGCATGATAAAATACTTGAGAAATCAAAAAATAATTTTCTTGACATATTGAAAAGCAGAAGATTGGTATTTGATGCTTTAAAGAAATAATAATATTTATAAACAACTACATTTTGCTTATTTTCAAAGAATAAATGGGGGGATAAAATGAAAAAAGTTGCAATTATAGGGGCTGGACAGGTTGGAGCTACAGCTGCACTTGCAATCAGCCAGAAAGAGATAGCTGATGTTGTCTTGATAGATATAATGGATGGTGTTCCTCAGGGAAAATCATTAGATATGCTACAGGCTGGACCTCTACAGGCATGTGATTCAAATCTTTGCGGAAGCAATTCATGTAAAGATGTTGCTGGGGCAGACATTGTAGTGATAACTGCTGGACTTGCAAGAAAACCAGGTATGACAAGAGAGGATCTTTTGCAGAAAAATGCTGAGATTGTGAAAGGCGTCGCTAAAGACATAAAAGAATGCGCCCCTGATGCGATTGTAATCATTGTTACAAATCCATTGGATGTCATGAGTTATCTGACATTAAAAACAACTGGATTTGATCCTAAAAAAGTTATGGGTATGGCTGGTGTTTTAGACAGTACAAGATTCAGGACATTCATCGCTGAAGAATTAGGCGTATCTAAAAGGGATGTAGATGCGATGGTTCTTGGAAGCCATGGCGATTCGATGGTTCCGGTGATTGAATGTACTACTGTTGCAGGCATCCCATTGGCTCAACTGATGGATAAAAAGAAGATTGATGAGCTTGCTGAAAGGACAAAAAATGGTGGTGCTGAGATCGTGAGTTATCTAAAGACAGGCTCTGCTTATTATGCGCCTGGTTATTCTGTAGCTGAGATGGTTGAAGCGATAATCAAGGACAGCAAGAGAGTATTACCTATATCTGTCTATCTGAATGGTGAATATGGTTATGATGACATATATCTTGGACTTCCAGTCATATTAGGGAAAGATGGTGTTGAAAAGATAATTGAGATAAAGTTGAGTGATGAAACAAAACAACAGTTAGACAATTCTGCAGAAGCTACAAAGAAAAACATTGCAAACCTAAAAGAACTGGTAAAGATAGAATGAAATTCCAAGGACAAAGAGTAGGTGTTTTTGTAGACGTGCAGAATATGTATTATTCTGCAAAAAACCTCTACAAATCCAAAGTCAATTTCAATGAGATATTAAGAACAGCAGTTGATGACAGAAATCTGATAAGGGCAATAGCTTATGTCATAAAGGCTGATGTGAAAGATGAATCTAATTTTTTTGAGGCTTTGGAAAATATAGGATTTGAAGTCAAGGCAAAAGATCTGCAGATATTCTATGGCGGAGCCAAGAAAGGAGATTGGGATGTAGGCATAGCTATGGATATAATGAAGCTTGCTTCAAAACTTGATGTAGTGGTTTTGGTAAGCGGCGATGGTGATTTTAAAGAATTGCTGGATCATGCAAATGCTCTTGGATGCAGATGTGAGGTTGTTGCTTTTGGAAAATCTGCCTCTTCAAAGATAAAAGAAGTTGCTAACCTATTTATTGATCTGGATAAAAATCCCAGAAAATATTTAATAAGCAAAAAAAGATAAAGAATGCCTACAATATTAAAAAAACAAAAGTTAGCTGAAAATACCTATCTTATGGAAATAGATGCTCCGGATGTAGCTAAGAAGGCTCAACCAGGACAATTCATAATATTGAGGATAGATGAAGAAGGTGAAAGAATACCTTTGACAATAGCTGATTTTGATAAAAAGGTCATAACCCTTGTTTTCTTAGTTGTTGGACATACTACAGAAAGATTATCTAACCTAAAAAAAGGAGATAGCCTGCTTGATTTTGTTGGGCCGCTGGGCCTGCCCAGCCTGATAAAAGAATATGGTAATGTATGCTTGGTAGGCGGCGGGTTGGGCATCGCTCCGATATATCCTATCGCTAAGGCTTTGAAAAAAGCAAATAATAATATCATAACCATATTAGGCGCTAAAAGTAAATCTAATCTTTTTTGGGAGGATAAGTTTAAAGAGATTTCTGATGAATTGTTGATCGCTACAGATGATGGGAGCAAAGGCCATAAGGGTTTTGTCTCTGACCTATTAAAAGAGCTTATGGGAAGAAAAAAACTGGATCTGGCCATAGCTATCGGTCCGCCCATAATGATGAAGGTCGTTTCAGACCTTACCAGACAAAGGATAAAGACATTGGTAAGCTTAAATCCTATCATGATCGATGGGATGGGCATGTGCGGTGGATGTAGGGTGATCATAGATGGGAAGACAAAATTTGCCTGTGTTGATGGCCCTGAATTTAATGGCCATAAAGTAGAGTGGGATGAGCTGATAAACAGGAATAAATTTTATCATGAAGAAGAGCACAAATGCAAACTGGGAGGGATTAAAAAATGAGTGAACTGAATTTTTGCCCGTATTGTAATGCATCACATTATAAGCTTATGTTGTGCGGCAATAATGTATTTTTTTGTAAGGAATGCAACAGGTTCTTTGTTTTTGAAGCTCTTCAGCTAAAATGCCCTAAGTGCAATAAGTCAAATATAAGCAAAAGTGATTTTCCTGCGCCATCTGGCGAGGCTGTTTTTCAGTGCAATCTCTGTAAGAAAGGCAATACTGCATCTGAATTTCTTAAGTATAACAAAATAAAATGAAAGACCGTATCAAGTCACCTGAACAGGATCCGTCAAAGAGAGTTAAGAATTTTGATGAGGTCTGTCTGGGCTATGATGATAATATGGCTGTCGAAGAAGCTTCCAGATGCCTACAATGTGCCAAACCAAAATGCGTCTCTGGATGTCCAGTACATGTAGATATCCCTAATTTTATAAAACATATAAAAGATGGAAAAAATGATATGGCCCTGAATACTATATTAAAAACAAATAATCTGCCTGGTGTCTGTGGAAGAGTATGCCCCCAGGAAAAGCAATGTGAGAATGAATGTGTTTTAAAAAATGCAGGGAAGGCAATAAACATAGGAAAGTTAGAGAGATATGCTGCAGACAAGGGTAAAAAAGAAGTCCCCCATATCGGCAAGAAAAAGAAGAAAGTTGCTATAATTGGAAGCGGTCCTGCTGGATTGACTTGTGCTGCAGACTTGGCAGTAATGGGATATAAGGTCATAATATATGAAGCATTGCATGATGCTGGCGGCGTCTTGACTTATGGTATCCCTGAGTTTAGGCTGCCTAAAAAGATCGTAAAAGAAGAGGTCGAATCCATAAAACAGCTTGGAGTTGAGATAAAGCCTAATTATGTGATAGGCAGGATACTTACAGTTGATGAATTGATAGGAAAG
Organism: Nanobdellota archaeon; assembly: GCA_043826105.1. Taxonomy (GTDB): domain Archaea; phylum Nanobdellota; class Nanobdellia; order Woesearchaeales; family DATDXC01; genus JBDRQV01. The sequence continues at coordinate 10,752 of JBDRQV010000163.1, forward strand.
AACGATGCTGTTTTTATTGCCTGTGGTGCTGGCCTGCCTTATTTTTTAGATATACCTGGTGAAAATCTTACAAATGTTTATTCTGCAAATGAGTTCCTGACCAGGATCAATCTGATGAAAGCTTATAAGTTTCCAGATTATAAAACTCCTATCAAGATAGGCAAGAAAGTTGTTGTGGTGGGTGCTGGAAATGTTGCGATTGATGCTGCAAGATGCGCCAGAAGACTGGGCTCTGAAGTAACGATAGTTTATAGAAGAAGTTTTGAAGAGATGCCTGCAAGGATAGAAGAGATAAATCATGCTAAAGAAGAAGGAATAAAATTCCTCATGTTGACTAATCCTGCAAAGATATTGGGTGAGAAAAAAGTTGAAGGTATGGAATGCATCCAGATGATGCTGGGTGAGGCAGATGACTCTGGAAGGAGAAGACCTGTTCCGATAGAAGATTCTAACTTTATCGTTGAATGCGATCAGGCCATAATTGCTATTGGCCAAGGCCCAAATCCTCTGCTTCTGAACCAATTGAAAGTAGAAAAAAGTATCAGAGGAAGCATAATTGTAGATGAAAACTGCAGGACCTCCAGGCCTGGAATCTTTGCAGGCGGTGATATAGCTTCTTCTGAAGCGACTGTTATAAAAGCTATGGGTATGGGAAAAAAGGCAGCTAAGGCTATAGCAGAATATGTTGAGGAACAGACTAAATTAAAAGAGTTTGAAACTACTTAAAGGTAGTTACAAAATAGAAAGATTTATATATTAGTTCTTAGATTTATGTATATAATATGGATAAAACTATAATTCGGGATATGCAAGATGCGAAAGAATATTTATATAGGCATGTTGCTATGAGTGATGCTTTACAAAGACCTGAACTCTTTTTGAAACATACTGAAACTGTTGCAAATACTGCTCTAGAGTTAACTGATAGATTAGGTCATAAATATCCTTCTTTTCCAGTTGATCCAAATGAGATGTGTATATCAGGATATGTGCATGACATTGGAAGACCAATTGCAAAGAATGATCTGGAACAAGAGTTTCATGCTATTGTAGGTCCAGAATATTTGAAAGAACAAGGACATGAAAGATTGGGAATCATAACTATGGCTCATTCTATCTGCCCAGAATTGGTAAGGATCAAAGGTTTTCAGGATTATAGGTATGAAGATTTATTGCCCATATTTTGGCAACAGGTTATCTTGACTTATGCTGACTGTATTGTAGATGGAGAAGGCAATAAAGTTGATTTAACAAAAAGATTTGCAGATATGGGTAGTAGGTATACTGGAACACCGACAGCTAGAGCCCTCATCACCGGATTTCCAAGAATTAAAAATATGGAAAATTTATTGACAAATGCGATTAATAATATTGGAGATTTTGGGGAGTTTGAATTTTTATGAAACGATTTATAATAACTAAAAAGATTGCAAAGCATGGATCACAGGCTATAATAGTCATACCAAGGATATTAG
>JBDRQV010000164.1:0-2348 GCA_043826105.1 Nanobdellota archaeon
TTTATTATTATGTAGATTAAATGATAGTACTACATGTGAAATAGGTGCAAATGGACAACCATATAAAGTAATTACAAATGGTAGTAATTCATGGTTTCATCCAGGAAAGTTCGGCAGCGCATTTGCTCAGAATGCAAGCGCTTTTGCTGGTATGTATTATGATGCGAGTTTCTTGAATACATCTGGACTTCAACAAGCATTTACAATTGAATTCTGGGTGGGTGATTTCAATAATAATGGTGTTAATGAATGGACTGATAGTACAGAAGAACATATTTTAACAATTGGTTCTGGAACATGGAATGACCATATTATTAGTTGTATGAGTCACAATTCAAATCAACTTTATTGTAGACGATATAATGATAGTACGTATGGAGCGACTAGTTATATACCAAGTTCAGTAGTTTCTGATTGGGATATTAATACATGGTATCATGTTGCATGGACATGGAATAGCACACAAGGAGTAATGCTCATATACTTAAATGGTATATTAATGGACACCGATTATGTTAGTCCAGCATTATTTCAAGAAGGATTTCTAGAGAATCCAACATGGAATGTTCCATTATTATATATTAGTGGTGGTACTGCATCAAATGGAGATCTTAGTGTTGATGATGTTCGTATATTAAATTATACTTTATCACAAGCACAAATAGAAAAAAATTCTGGTCATGAATATCAAACTAACATAGGAAAGTATTATGATGATTGGACTTATTATAGTTGGGCTTTTAGTGCTTATAGACATTTTGAAGATGATATTGTTTATAATATTAGATTAAAAGAAGCACAGTATAATAATTCTGAAATACATCCTCTTGTTATGAACGAATGGGGGAGACCTTATTTTAGAGATTATGAAGATACTTTACGTTGGGCAAATACAATAGAATATGCAAGTACTCTTATTTGGTTAGCTAAAAATAATATTAGTGCTGTTTATTGGGGTGGATTTGCTTCATGCTCAAATACTCCTCATGATATGACTATGATATTTGTTCCTTGTGTATGGAATGATGACAATCATAGACTTAATGGAATTGCATGGGCATATGCATTATTCTATAATTATACATATCCAACTATATTAAATGCAGAAATATCCAATCCAACTATGTTTACAAATACTATGCTTACAACTACTATAGAAAATAAGATGAATATATATACAGATAATCCATACTTATTAACACTTTCCACATATAATGAGTCAAATAGTAGGATGTCAATTATTATTGTAAATAGGAATTTAACACAAAAAGAAGTGTTCAAATTGAACTTATCAGATAAATATATTTCTGGAAATACATATAACTGGGTTAATATTAGTAGAAAATCTGATAGTCATGAGTACTGGGATGGTGAGGATTTTAGCTTTACAAGAACAACATTTACATCAAATGGCACGACTTGGTTTACTGCAACTGTAGATCCATTGAGTATTAATGTGTTTGAGTTTGAATCGTCAGATATTGAGGATTATCTTGTCACAGTTTCAAATAATAATTCTAAAGTAATAACAATTACAAATGAGAATATAAATAATCAGTCATACTGGCTTAATTTTTCAACATACACTGGTGATTGTGAGGTAAGAGTATTCCAGACACCAGAAGAATCAACGTGGTTGAATTCAAAGGAGATTGATGATTATGCTTGTGAAGATGGAATTTGGAATGCTAACTTGACAAATTTAAAATCAGGAATAAATTATGTTAGTCAGGATAGTTTAATCAATGGAACAAATTGGTGGGTATTTTCACCAAGCGCATATTCGCTTTCAAGTAGTTCTTGTAGTAATTCAGTAAAATTTGGAAGTACAACTATACTTGCGGAGGGGAGTTCAAACACTTTGTATAACCAAAGCAATATGATTGTGACTTACACTAGAGGAACATTGAATATTTCTTTTTCATTAAATGGTATATTTGTTTCTTGTTATATATCTTCAAATAATGAGACAGAAAAACATTATTTACTCCAAACAAATGAAATATTTCCAGATTCTTCGGGTGGTTGGGAATCGACAAGATTTATACAAGTTAATGAAAGTTCTGAATATGAAAACATAACTTTTGTTAATGAAAACAGAGCATATTATTTAAATCTCACAGATTATACGTGGTTTGGAAATGGAAATGGGTGGTATGCACCAGATAATTCTTATCATGAAAAATTATTTCCAATCGATAATCTTAATTGGCCATTAGCAATATTTGCAAATATTACACAAAATTACTGGTATGTGACAGCAACAAATAGTACAAGTTCAAAAATACGATATGGAAATACAAACAATATAGACACGGGTTTATTGAATGCAAATACTTCACCCATGC
>JBDRQV010000165.1:0-2320 GCA_043826105.1 Nanobdellota archaeon
TTTGTTGGATGCTAACAATCTCAGATTAAGGATACTTGGACAACAATTGGAAAAAGAACAGGTTAAAATTGATGTCAATAAAAATCTTATTGCAAGATATAAGGCCGAAATAGGAGTGCTTATAGATCAGGTTAGGTTATATGAGGCTCAGATGCACTTGGCTGAAAAGTTAACTAAATTAGATGCCATAGAATTAGAGTTATTTAAGGAAGAAACAGATGCTTTTGTTGCTTCTGTAGGGGCTATCACCGAAAGGGCAAAACAACAGACTATACTTGCTGAAGTTGATGTGATTAAAGCCGAATTACTTGGTAAAGACTCTGCATATCAGGAACTTATTGCATTAAGAACTGCTGTCCAAATAGAGTTGCAGGCTGCACGGGAAAGATTTGATGCTCTTAGTTCGGCTATCATTTTAAGAAGTAGTAGTTTAGGGGAGATAGAGACTGCCTTAAATGACAAAGAAGATGCAATCAATGAATTGAAAGATGCACGAATAATAGAGATAGACAATCGTTTAGCTTTGGATAAATCAGGATTAGATATAACTAAAGATAAGGCAGGGGCTGACAAAAACCAGGATATGGACGATGCAAATATGATTAAGACAATAGCCACAAAAGAAAAGACATCACAACAGACAATAGCAGGTTATCAGACTACCCCATATCAAGCAGAACAACTTGCAGCATTTCTGGAATATTGGACTGAGCTTGAGGTTATAGATATTTTAAAGAAGGCTGAAATTGTAAACAAATTCATTGAAGAAGTAGGAACTGAATAAAATGGCTAAGATAGATAGGGAATTATTAAATTTTTACGATAACCCACGAAGGATTACTTCTGGTGGTAGATATAGCCAGGGACATCTTGAGATATATCGCAGGATGGGGATTCTTAAACATATGACTATGCAGGATTTCAGATTTCCTGATTTATTACCTGGTGCTTCTATAGCAACATGGGCTGAGGATGGCGATTACAATATTGGTGTTGCACCGCATTGTATTCATGATTTATGGTATCTATACGAACCGAGTAATGGAAGCGATGGGGTATGGACTGAGGATGAGTTGATTAACAAAAATCCACTGGATGAGGAAGATGAAGTTACTATTAAAGAAATGGCAGAACGCCTTGAAAAATCACCAAAGATAAGGATGGTGAAATTCTATGACGGTTTTGGATTTGAGCCAAGATTATTTAGTTCAAGGTTTGAATTATGGAATCCATTACAGACATCAGAGTTTAGTATAGAACAGCCTGAAAAGAAATATGAGGAAGCAGATGAGAAAATTGATATAAAAGAAGCCGTAGGGTTTTATGACTTCCCTATTGGTTGACCCGATTCAACCGAATCTACTCTTCTGTTAGGAGAGTGTACAGGTAAGCTGGATAAGATTGTAAATGAAGGAAAACTTATACCGACATTGGTAGATGCTTTTATAACAGATATGGATATATCAGCTACAAAATCAGTAGGGGAAGGTGAACAGCGTGTAATTTATCTTACATACAACTATTATCCTGTAAGAGAATTAGAACAAACTGAAATAAATGATGGTATTGTAAATGATGATATACAGGATATTAAACCTCATAAATTTTTAAGATGTTTCTTTAAGAAAGAGGATAATTTCCCTGTTCCTGGTGAACTGTTATGTCTTGCTATGAGAGCTATGAGACTTGCACAGGTTTGGTGGTATCAGGAGACTAACCCATTCCTTTATTCGGCTAACTGGTTTGAAATGACTTTTTATACGACAGGTATTATAGAAGAAAAGATAAAGATAGAAGATGCTAAAGTAGAGTATGACTATGGTGGTTATGTCTACAAGGTTAGGTGGCATGGCTTAACAGCCGAAAGCGTAGAGGAATATATAGAAGTAGAGTCTACTGATTTTAAAGAATATGAGGTAGGCGAAAGGGTAGCCATTATCAGGGAAGTAGGGTCAAATGAGAAAACAATGGATTGGAAAAAAACACCTGATTCTTTTTGGACTGAATGGCGGTTAGCACCCTTAAGCTTTTATCAGAAGGAGGAATAAGATGGGATTTTTATTTGATGCTTGGTTGGGCGATATTATGTCGAAGGCTGAACAGATTGGGCGAGAAAAAAGGTCAGCAAAAGAATTTGAGCAAATTAGACAGGGATGGTTAAAACAACAGGAATTAAATATAAAACGTCAGGAGATGGAAAATTACGGGTCATATTTAAAAAAGATGGCTGCAAAACCCACAGGTGGGTCTACAAATTTTTGGGATGAGGAAGATTCTGTTGGATTACCAACTATTCCTAATAATTATGGGATAGAGATTT
>JBDRQV010000166.1:0-3864 GCA_043826105.1 Nanobdellota archaeon
AAGAGATTAAAAAAGATTCTTCAGAAGAATCTCCTGAAGAAGTAGCAGAAGAAACAGAAGAAGAAAAACCTAAAAAAGATGAGAAGACATCTGAAGAAGTAGAAGAGTCTGAAGATACTGAAGAAGAAAACGAATCTGAAGATGTAGAAGAAGAGTCTGAAGAAGATGTCTCAGAAGAAAGTGATAAAGATGCCTAAACCTGTTGTTGATATCAGTAAGTGTGAAAATGATTTTGCATGTGTTGATGCATGCCCTGTAGGAGTATTTGAGAAAAAAGATGGTAAATTAGTTATTGCAAATCCTGATGATTGTATTGGATGTCAGGCTTGTGTTGGAGCTTGTCCGCACGGTGCAATAGAGATAAAAGATTGATCTTTCTTTGATTATTTATTATGATGTATAGACATCGATCGCTTTGTTTACGATATTAGCTAGATCGCCTGATACAAGAGTTCTGTTGCCCAATTTTCTTCCAAGTACAACACCCAAATGTAAAGCACAGACCTCTTCAGTAGGTGGAACATTACCATTTGAAAAAGGATAAAAATTGACTACCTGCCTTATATCTCCAAATTGAGATACCTCCGCTATATTATCATCAACCCTATTAACACCATAAAGCCATGGTAATGTCAGTACATCTCCGCCTTGCTTTGTTTTTGAATAATATAAAGACAATGCATAAGGTACATTTGCAGAAACATTATCACCAATATTAGTTAAAGAGCCAAAAATATTCTCTAAAAATGATTTTTGATCATGATCTAGCTCCTTTTCCAACACCTTTCCAGTTGCACGATTGACATCTAATCTAACATATGCCAGATTCCTCTTGCCATTTACCAATATTTCGCCGCCTGTATAACTAAATATTACATTAACTATGCTGGAGGGTATACGCAACCTCCCCTGCCCAATATCCCTGTCTTTTGTAAATCCTTGATTTCTATACATTTTAAAATCCTCAAGAAAGATTGAGGTACACCTACCTCTTTTTATAGATTAGGATTTGTGTTATATTTATAAAGTTTATTGATTAAGATAATACATCACTCAAAATAATCTTCATAGCAAAAGTTTGTTTTTCTTCCTTCAAATGTACACGTGCCTTTTTCTTCGATTATATTACCATCAAAAAATTCCCTATACCTGCTGATCAAAGAATTACAATCAGAGCACCTCTTAAAATCAGTCCCTATCTCCACTTCAAACTGTCTATCCATAATCTTGGTCAATTTACTAGGGACAGCTGCTTTTTCTTTGAAATAGTTGAAGATAGTCTCCATAAACCTATCATCATTGATGACATCTGAAAGGATTATGTTAAGGACACATTTCTTAGGTGCATCATAATTTACAACACGCCTTTTTATTTTTATGCATCTCTGATTTTTTATTCTGGAGTCATTCTCTTTTTTTCTTTTTTCAAGCTCCATAGGAAGTTTTATGCTCCCATCTTCATTAAATCCGATCATATAAAAAATTGTTCTGGCCTAGTATAAATTATTTTTGTTTTAAGAAACATTTTTATATGCTGCTCTTTAAAACATAGATATGAAAAAGATAGGATTAGTTTTAAGTGGTGGTGGAGCAAGAGGCTTAGCACATATTGGCGTGATAAAAGAACTGGAAAAATTAGATATGACTATATGTGCAATAGCTGGTTGCAGTATGGGTGCTGTGATAGGTGCTTTTTATGCTTCTGGCAAAACAGCCGAAGAAATAGAAGAATTTGTACTAAACCACAAGATCATAGACTTTTTAGATATTTCAATATCTAGACAAGGATTGAACAAAACAGATAAGCTGGAAAAAAAGATAAATGAATTTATAGGAATAAAAACATTCAGAAAACTCAACATCCCCCTTTATATAAATGCGACAAACATATCCAAAGGAAAAGAAAGGGTTTTTTCAACTGGCAACATATTCAGGGCCATTAGAGCAAGTATATCAGTACCAGGCATATTTGCTCCATTAAAACTAGGTGATGATTATTATATAGATGGAGGAGTATTGAACCAAACGCCATTTTCAATACTTCCAAAAGATATAACCCATTATCTGATTGTAAACGTTTTCCCCTACGAAAAATCATGGGATAAAGAAGGGATAAGCATAACCAGCCTTCTGGAAAACAGCCTAAAATTGATGCAGAATGAGATGTCAAAAATAAAACTAGAAAAATTAAAAAAACAAAGATATGCCATTATAGAGCCTAAACTCGGCAAATATAGAGTGATAGAAAAAAGAAAACACTTTGAAGACATAATAAGAAGGGGGCAATTAGCTGCAAAATCAAAAAAAAGAAAGATAATTGAAGTTATCCGTGATTAAGAGAATTTTTATATTTCAATTCCTGATAAGAATGTAGTGCTGACTAACCAAAAATTAATAAACCTATTGAAGATAATCGATTTATGAAATACAAAAACTTTGTTCTAGATGATTTCCAGGAGCAAGCCATATTAGCGATAGAAAAAAACCATTCTGTTGTAGTCTCTGCTCCTACAGGAAGCGGTAAGACCCTGATAGCTGAATATATCATAAACAAAGACCTAAAAAAGGGTATAAGAGTGATATATACTGCCCCTATAAAGGCATTGTCCAATCAAAAGTACAAAGATTTTTGTGAAGAGTATGGAAAAGATAAGATAGGTATCCTCACAGGAGATATAGTGATAAATCCTAATGCGCCCATCCTGATAATGACAACAGAGATATACCGGAATATGGCACTGACAAATGATCCTATGATGGAAGTTGTATCATATGTAATCTTTGATGAGGTCCATTATATCAATGATATAGAAAGGGGCTATGTATGGGAAGAATCCATCATATTTTCAAGAGATACTGTACGATTTCTTTGCTTATCCGCAACAATCCCTAATGCGGATGAGTTTGCTTCATGGATCAGATCCATAAAAAAACATGATGTAGATGTGATCTTCCAGAACAAGCGAGAGGTTCCATTAGAAAAGAAATTCTATGACTCAGAATTAGGCATATGCTCACTAGAAGACATAAAAGATATTGCAGACATCCCAGACTATGGCTATGTTAGGGGCAGAAGAAGAAACAGAAGACCCAGGATCAGAGCTCCATCACACATTGAATTGATAAAAGAAATTAAAGACAAACTACCTTGTTTCTTTTTTAACTTCTCAAGAAAAAAATGCCAGGATAGCGCAAGTGAGCTTATGAGAGCTGGTTTGTTCAAGCCAGATCCAAAAATAATCTCTTTTGTAAGAAAAAAATTAGAACTAGCGCCTAAAGAGATCAGAAGTCTTGACTCGACTAAGATATTGATGCAAACTTTACCCCATGGGATAGCCTTCCATCATGCTGGATTGATCCCTATCGTTAAAGAGATTGTCGAAGAATTATTTGGCCAGGGCTTGATCAATGTCTTATACACGACAGAAACATTCGCTGTCGGCATCAATATGCCTGCAAAGACCGTATGTTTTGAATCTTTAAGAAAATTTGATGGTATTAACTTTCGTTATCTCAACTCTAAAGAATACTTCCAGATCGGGGGAAGGGCAGGGAGAAGAGGTATCGACACAAAAGGATATGTATACTCAATGGTGGACAGAAGAGACTTTGATTATAGGGTGATCAAGAAGATAACTGATAATGATATAGATCCTATCCAATCCCAATTCAGATTATCAGTCAACACAGTCTTAAACCTGATAAAGAACCATAATTCCAATGAGATCGATATCATTTTAAAGAACAATTTTTACACATATCAGAAATATGGGGCAGGTTATGCTAAGATAAAGAAAAATATTTTCTTCTATAGTTTTGAAAAGACAAAGAAGAGATTGATTGCACTTGGCTATGTTATCGATG
>JBDRQV010000167.1:0-2489 GCA_043826105.1 Nanobdellota archaeon
ATTGATGAGATAGAATCGGTAAAATCTCCAAGAGATAAAAAAATATTTGCAAAAGATGCACTGGTATTGGCCCATAAATCAACATTACACAACCCCTTGGTGCAGGTGCCTATTTCAGTCTTAACTCCAAATCCACTTGCAGACAAAGTAGAAGACATATGTATGGTCGCTACATTATGCGACAGGGATAAGTATCCTACTGTCAATCATGCCAGATCCGCATTAAATGAGGGGGGCATCCAAAAAGCATTTTACATACTAAGGGAAAAAGGAACGCCTCTTGCAGAAGATATCGGCGAGAAAATACCTCCTAAATTAAAATATATCATTCCCATAATGCCTTCCAAAAATATATATCTCATAAATAGGTATATCTTAAGAAACAGGAGAAGGATTCCAAATTGGTTAACTCAAGTCAGACACCTTTATTCAAATCCAAATCTTGTAGACGAGAGATTAGTGGTAAATGTATTGGGTGAATATAAATTTCAGCTGGATGACATGAGAAAAACTTTGGCTCTGATAGATATCCTTACACATACATCTCCTTATGTCAATCCATTAGAAAGAGGAGAAAAATGTGTCATATTCTCACCTTATTTCAGGGACGGGATATTAACACATGGAGAACAAGACACTCCCTTAGTGCTTGAATTATTGCAGTCAGCTATCAAATCAAGATACGGAGATTCACAGCAAGTTGTACCTATCCATGGGAATATAGATGATTATAGGGATATCCATTCAATAGGGGAAAGAGAGAAATTATTCCATCTTTTAGCCAATAGCCCAAAACATAATGTGGGATTTATAACATCTGAAGTAGGCGGCGTAAGTAAGGATCTTTCTGCAGCAAACAACATCTTTGTCTATGATCCACCTATTGCAGTTTATGTAGAGAATCAATTAGAAGGAAGGGGATGGAGGACAGGACAGAAACTTCCTGTAAATATCTATACCTTATTGATGCAAGACCCATTATATGATAGGTCAAGAATACATGATCTGGATGATACAGTAGATATTGAATCATGTTTTGTTGTTCCTTATCTAAATGCTAGATTTTTAGCTACTTCTCCAAGGGCAACAATGTCTGTGGATGAAGCGACCTTTGCATTAGTAAGGGCTAAAGATATAATATTAAGGTATGGTTTTCATGGGGTCTTACCTGATGAGTCATTGGTCGATCTTTTAGAGGGAAAAAAACAAAGATTGATGCTCCCTACAAGAGAAGAAGACTTCACTCTATCAAGAAGAGAACAAGAGCTGATAGCTACAGGGGGCATATCCTTTGCCCATAGGTCAATCGAAGATGCGCTCGGAAATAGCCCGGATCATTATTTTATCACAGCAGGGGTGCCTCTTCCCGAAGATAGGCCAGTATTTGAACCACAATCAAGTGGGATTAAGCCACAGGAAACAATAGTTTCTGCTGTTTTGATAGACCCAACTGGACAAGAACTCAAAATCATCGATACAACTTCCACAGCTGTCTTACCAATAAAACATACAGCTAAAAAACCGACCAAAAGAAAGAAAGCAGCTGAAGCCCCGATAGAATTAAAACATATCCTACCAGAACCAGAAATTATTGTTCTCCCAACCGAAGTTAGGCCATTAAAAGAATCAGAATCCAGGGAACTAGTTCCTGTCCAACCAACATACGGACAATTATCACCAAGATCTTTAGCTGATATGTCAAGACAGCAGATATACGATGCAGTTACAGCAGTCTTTGGCGGTGCCAGAACACCTGAAGAATTTTTAAGAAGAAGAATACTTGATCTAGACAAATTTATGCAAGGACTGCCTAAATATGAAGATATAAACGCCCTAGCAAGGCATATTTACAAACAGAGAGGTGGAAATATCTTATCTGATGATCTTCAAAATATAGTTTATAAGGCGATGGACAGATTAAATATAAAAAGGAGTAACACAGAAATACGCAGGCTTTACAATGCAGCAAAGGTTGCATCTTACTATAAACAGATGGGTTATCATGATATTACATGGGCAGCTCTCGAAAGGGTCTATAGGTCAACACCAAAGGCCATCAAGATAAATGCATTTTCAAGAGCATGTATGGACTGGGGAGAAGACAGTTCAAACCTTAGAAAACTTCCAGATCCTCCAGAAATGTTTGCAGAAGGTCAACATCCAGTACATGAGATGCTTTTAACTTTAGCTGCGCCATATATTGATGTTATCCACACCCACACAGTAAAAATAATAGAAACATTTAGAGATAGTGTAACTTATGGTAAACAGACAAGAGGACATAGGCTTATATCAGGCCTAAAATACCTGCCAAACTTATAATCCTAATATCTTAGAAACATCTTCTTTAACTCTTTTTTCAAAATCAGATACTTTCTCACCTTCTTCTCTTGAACAACTCAACACTTTCATCAAATCTTTTGTCATCTGTTTCTCATTATCTATCTCAATCTGCCCCAGATGCTCCTCAATGATCTTCTCCTCAACAT
>JBDRQV010000168.1:0-6261 GCA_043826105.1 Nanobdellota archaeon
ATTATGTTAAGTATATGCATGATGAAAGTATGAGTAGTAATGGTGGAATCAAATTACATAGCTTAGAGTATTTTCAATTAGATATAATATATAATATCAATACAATGTACGATGATTTTAAATGGGTTATACACTCAGAAATTTTTGGAAATTTTAGGGGATTAAAAGAACCCCTGCTTTATTGTTATAGCTATTCATCGAATAACTATATTCACTTTGATAATATCATAAGAGAAGGTTCTTTTTCTGATCAGATATTTAATCTCCCTTTAGAATGTACAAGCACATCTCCCCTTAAATTAAGGATATATCATTCTGCACCATCTGGGGGATTTGACGAAAGAGACACATTCCGTATGAAAGAAGAATGGATAACATATAGGGATCCCAATGTTGATTATTGCAGTGATGGTTGCTGTGGCGATAGTGAAGATACAACAAGCTGTCCAGCTGATTGTTATGAAAGATGGAACATTGATTTCATAAGCCCTCCAAGTAGTGCTAATTCTGGAGAAAAACCTAATCTTCAGGTAAAGATAAAAAATACAGGTAATACAGCAGGAACTACAAAAGTACTAGCAGCAATATATCCAGATAAATGGCAGGGAGATAAGTTTTATTCATTATCCAAGTTATTCTCTCCGATAATGATGGATATAGCTAATTGTTGTTCCGGAGAAGTATTTGTTCAAACAAAACACATTACTTTAGATGTTAACGATGAAGTGACCTTAACTTTTGACAACATAACTGCTCAAGATCCAGATACTGATTCGCCTTGTGAAGGTAATGCATGGGATAATTCATTTACATTATTTGCAGGAACATTTGAAGATTGTAATGAAGAATACACTAACAAGACTTTAGTAGATTTTTCCATAATAGAATGCACTGACACGATCTATTGTGATCCTTGTTTAGATAAACAAGATGGCAATCAAGCAGAAAATACATGTGATTGCAATTCCGAATGTTCATCTGGATATTGTGATGCTCCTGTTGAACCAGTTATAAATACTTGTGAATATGATAGGTCTGATGGATATAACCATTATACTGAATTATATGACTATACTTGTGGAGGAGAAGGATATGTTTTTTCTACAAGTAATCTTGCTCTTGATTGCAGCTGGATTGAAGATGGCGGCTCAGAAGGGTATGTGTGTGATTCTGACCATGATGGTGGCAGATTAGATCCCTGTAGGATAAATATTGGCTATTCATGTGAATATAACTACGAATGTTGGAATGACGATGTAACTTTCTGTAACTCAGTAGATATCTGCTCAGATGGAAGCAACGGTCTGCCTTGTGGATTAAATTTAGACTGTAATTCAGGCAGATGTGACTCGACCTGTATGGCAAAACTGGTTGATTGGTCAGTTTGTGATGAAAACTCAGATTGTATATCTAATATTTGTCTAGATTCCTTATGTAGACCTTCCAGCACATTATGTGGTGATGATTATTGTGAAAATGACAGGGGAGAAAATGTGGATAATTGTTGGGAAGACTGTGGCTGTGATATAATAGATGGAAGCTCTTACATCTGTGATTGTGACTCTGATTCTGATTGTAAGATATATGGAGATTATATCTGTGAACAGTCTTCTGGTTGGGATGCTTGCATAAACAAGACTTATGAGAATGAATGTGGTAATCCAGATGAATACTTTTGTGAAGAAGGAGATCTCTATCAATGTTTAGACAATGGAAAATATTATCAAAAAGTATTGATTGATTATTGCGGCCTAAACAGCAGATGTGATGGTAATTCCATATTGACAGGGTCCTGTACCGCTGATGATCTAAATGTTTGGATAGACAATTCAGGAATTGGAGCAACTGTTAACAAACAAAAAGGAGACAAACTCATACTTAATATCAGAACTGAAAATCCTGGAAACTTTGAGATTAATTATGATTCCAATTTCTTCGAAGGAGATTGTAACCTAGGAATAGTTAGTCTTATAGCAGGCCTCAATTCCTGTAACCTTGATGTAAAGGAAGATGCTAAAATTAATTCTACGTATATTATTGTAAATGAAGAAAAAGTTAAGGTCAATATTTTAGATTCAGCTCATTTATTAGTCATAACAGATTCTGAAAAGCTTTATCAAAGATTCCCTAATGAACCAGAAGGTGTCGATGCTGTATTAAAACAAGCGTATAGCAATGCAGAAGAAAATGGTATTGTTTATGATCTAAGTTACTATGATTTAGGAAGAGAAAATCCTTTTGATAATATTTGGAATTATAATGAAAAGATATCTCAACCTTCGATGCTAGATAATTCTTATTCTTTAGCTGTTTCAGAGTTTGTTAAGAAAAAATGCGATATCGATAAGGATGGGATAGGCTGCAAAGATGTCATGATTGTCGGCGATGATTTTGTTGTTCCGAGTTATAGAAGAGATATATCACTTGAAAGAGGAATACTTTGGTGGAAAGAAAGACAGATAAGCAACATCTATACTGATACAAACTACATCCAAAGAAAGTATACTCCTTTCTCAGAATTTGATACTTTATTTATGGATGAAAGAGGAGCTGAAAAAAACATTGCATTTGCTATTCAGAACGGATTAAACCAAGATATGCTATCCGCTATTGAAAATTTAAGAGACACACTAGAAAACAAGTATCAATTATCGATAACTAATTTGGATCCAGATGAATTAAGTTGCAATTCCTATCCCCAGCTAAAAGAAAAAACAGTATTTTTCATAGGAAATTTTGAAGACAACCCATTGCTTAATTGTTATCCATTTGTAGAATTACCTGAAAACGCTGATGTTATCTCGATAGAACCAAATATTTGGGATGTGGGATTTAATTCTATTATAATGGATACTGTAGATGATAATGTTATAGATTCATTTAATATCTTTATTACAAATGAAGATTATAAAATAACCCAAAAAAATGCTCTTTATTATATTAAATCTACTGTCAGTATATGTGAATTAACTGGCATTATTCCTGCCGTAGATGTAATAGGTGATGTATGTGCAGTAACTGGCGACTGTATCCTAGAAAGAGAATGGGGATGGTGTGGTACCGATATGGTTATGCTATTTATTCCCATTGGTTCTGCTTATCATGCCAAAATTTTCAAAAAAGTTGCTGATTGGGGCGCACCTTTCTTAAAATTTGCTTATAGGTATAGATTAGCAACTGTTGAATTATATCAAAAATTATCTAAGTATGGTGATGATATTGTCAAAAAAGTATTTAAACAGCTTGATGATTTTGATTTATCTAGAAATGGAGATGATGCAGGAAAATGGACTATAAAACAAGCCAATAAGATAGGACAAACCATTAAAAAGATTGAAAGTGGTGAAAAAATTAAAGTATATAAGTATGTTCCTGAAAAATATTTTGATGATGTTATTAATGAAAATACTTTTGCAACAATAAAATGGCTAGATAATCCAAAAGTTGGCAAGAGTGATAGATTCAAAAGAGCAATCTATTCCTCACTAGATCCTGAAACTGCAAAAAAAGAGATATTAGCAAATAGTGAACCAGGAACAAAATATAGATTATTTACTGCAGAATTCTCAACAAGTAAACATATTGATGAAGGATATAAGATAGTCCCTTCTGCCAGAACAGCTAATGGAGTTAATATTGTTGATTTTACATATGGGGATCCAGACATTGCTACTAAACCAATAATAACTTCAAAAAATATTGATAATTATCCACCTTTGGAGGTACCACAATGAAAAAAGTAATAATTGAAAAATTTAGAAAAAAATGTGAAAAGTGCAATAAAATATTCTTTTACCACGTTATTTATTCGGGGTTTAATGAATATAATGTTCCACATACATTTTATAGTGAAAAATGTGGTCAATTTGTTTTCGCAAACCCGTCTGAGGATAAATTTTTTCGACATATAATTGACTATTTTTCAGACAAATACGATAAAAGATTTATCGGAAGTGAAGGAAGATTAATCGAAAAGAATGTCTTTGAGGCATTTCTAAAAACTATAGATGATCCAAATAATTGCAGTTACAGAACCAGTAATGAAATATGTCCAACATGTGGAAATAATTGTACAACTGGAGAAAGTTGGAAAGATGAAAGAGTTGATAAACTCGAAGTCCCCGTAATATGGGTTACCCACAACAAAATAAAATCACTAGAAGACATAAAAGACCCAGAACTTAAAGAAATCTTCAAAGATTTTGAATTTAGTAGATTAAATAAACAAGAGGCAAAACAATGAAAAGTTTAATATTTTTTGGAATATTTTTGATATTGATTAGTTTAGTCAATGCAGAAGATTTGAGCAATTATCCAGATATTTTTATCGAAGATAATAAACTTAATGGTTTGATTATTGTAGGTGATCGTGCAACTGCAGGAGACACGATTGGTGCTACAGAAATTAAAAATAAATTAGAAGAACAATCAATAGAAGTTCAACAGATAATACTTGCATCAATGCATAATGACTTAAATAGCGATAATTTGATATTAGTAGGTATGTCATCTAAGGATACCGTAAGCTGTAACAATCTTATTGATAAATTCTATTTCGATAAACCAATGGGGCCGCTTATTAAACTTATAAAAGATGGTGAAAGATACATTTTGATTGTTACCGGCGATAGTGCAAATAGTGTTAAAGAAGCAGCCCAGATTTTATCAGATTATGAAAATTATGATCTTGATGGAAGTCAATTTGGTGAAGATATAGGGAGAGAACCGGAAAAAGTCAAAGAGATTGGATTAGAATCTTATGATATAGAAGATAAGATAACAAAATGGACTACGGAAAAATATGAAATTGATGGTAAAGAATATGAGATTACACTTTTTCATTATAATCCATTTCATGATCCCCAATATGTTAGATTTACCATAAATGATGAATCAACATGGGGTGTATCGGTTGGCGAAGTTTATGAGTTAAGTAATGGCGATAAGATAACATTAATAGATATGGCAGATGATTGGGCTGAATTTCAATTTAAGGCTGAAGAAATACCAAAATGTCATGATTCTGACGATGGAGAAAACTATAATAATTATGGAGAAGTTACATTTAAGGAAGGAAACGAAGAAACTGTTCTAAAAGATTACTGTAATCGTGATAAAGCATATGATTATTATTGTAATGCTGACGGCACATACTCAGTCGATTGGAAGGAATGTGAACATGAGTGCAAAGAGGGAGTTTGTATAGATACGCCTAAAAAAGATCATCTCTTAGTTGTTGATAAAGAAGGTCAAGCAAGCGATGTGATTATATTAACAGATATAAGACTGCATATGGGCGAATATGGTTTTACAAATTTTTTATCACCTAAGCTTAATGATGAAGTTAGTAAAGATATGCTAGATTACAGGGTTACTACATTTATACATGATAACCATGTATTAATAATTGTTGGAGAAAATTCTATAGATGATAACCAAAGAATAGCAGATAGGATCTCATGGTTTGTACTTAATGAAAAGGGCATTAAATCTGTTATAAAATCAAGTTCAGATATAACAGATGATGACCTAAAAAACGCATTAGATGGGTGGGTACCTAAGAAAACTAAAGTAAATGTAGAACATTCTGACTCAAATATAGAAAATCCAGATAAAAACGATGGATTAAATAACAATGAAGAAAAGAAAGAAGAATGTTCTAATGATTTGCATTGTGATGATGATAACGCCTGCACTATTGATAGCTGTGTAATCCAATCAGGAGTATGTTCAAACACCGAGATTTATGATAGATGTAGTCTTAATGACGCTTGCCTCACTGTTGGTAGCGAGATAAATGGTAGTTATTGCGATAAGAACGAAACTATGCTTAAACAAAGAACCATAAATGAAGAATGTGCATATGATTATATGTGTATCACCCACAATTGCATAGATAATAAATGTTTAGACAAAGGTATTGTTGAGAAGATTAAAGAGTTCATAAGCAAATTATTTTATGACATATGGTAACATACTAAAAATCGGTTATTTAGCAATGAAGCACAAACAATTATTTATAATCTGTATTTTGTTTTTCCTATTTCTTTCTATATTGAACGTAAATGCTACATCAGAAGAAACATCATCCATCTCAAGAATAGTCGGTGAATCAGCTTCAGAATTGCTTATCCAGATGCAAAACTCAAATATCCAACTTGATGGTTCTACTTATTTTGGTTTTGTTCATGATTCTGATTTTGAAACAAAAAGCAACATCCTAAACCAACAGTTTACTTCAAATTCTATAGATGGTGCCTG
>JBDRQV010000169.1:0-13322 GCA_043826105.1 Nanobdellota archaeon
ATACAGATATCTTAAAAGAATTAGGAAAAAACAAAAGCAAACAATTTCTAGTGGGTTTTGCTTTAGAGACAGATGACTTGATAAAAAACGCCTCAAAAAAATTAAAAGAAAAGAATCTGGATTTAATCGTGGCGAATAGACCAAAAACATTAGAAAAGGACAGATCAGATTTTATAATGATCGATAAGAGATATAAAAGGAAATTCTTAAATATCCCAAAGATAAACATAGCTAATAAGATATTAAATCAAACAAAATGAGACTTGGAATAGACTTCGGAAGCTCCTATACAGATGCTGTATTGATGAGAAAAGAGATATTAGAAGATACGATAAGTTTTGAAAGAGGTAAAAGGCTGGACTTTATACTGTATGAGCTCGCTTCTAAAAAGATCGACAAGATTGTGGTCACTGGCGCATATTCCAAAGAATATGGTAATATGGTAAACAACATACCGATTAAAAAAGTTGATGAGATCAAATCTATAGGTTTGGGCGGACTTTTTGTGGCTAGGAAGAAAGAAGCGTTGGTAGTAAGTATAGGTTCTGGAACTGCCATGGTATCTTGCAATAAAAGCATCAAACATATCGGTGGAACTGCTATAGGCGGCAGGACACTAACCGGCCTTTATTCGATAATAGTACACAAGGCCAGCTTTGAGGAGATTGAAAATGTTGCAAAAAGGGGAAAACTAGAAGACATCGACCTTAACCTAAAAGACATATATCCTGAAGGTATAGGTCTTCTCCCACCGACGGCAACAGCTGCCCACTTTGGAAAATTAAAAAATTATAATGAAAATGATGTTGCCCTAGCTTTAGTGAATATGATAGCACAGACAATAGGCACCCTGGCTGTATTAGGTGCAAAAGCATATGGGCATAAAAATATAATACTTACCGGAAGGCTTGCAACGATGGACTTATTTGAAAAGATAATAAAAGAAAGGATCAATAACCTTAGTGACATACCTGTAATAATACCTAAGGACGCCGAGTACGCCACTGCGATAGGCGCTGTAATAGCTGATTCTATTGGATTATAAACTTCAGAACTTCCCTCAGGTCTTTCTTATTGATTACAACATCAGCAACCCTAGCTAATTCTTCATCTTTACAGTCAAAAGCTATAGATAATCCAGCTTCTTTTGCAACCCTAACATCATTATGATGGTCTCCGATAAAAACACACTCTGATAATGATATGCCTTCTCTAGAAGCGATCATCTTCAAAGCATCTGCTTTTGCCATCATATCATATTCAGTAACCTCAACCCTTTCGACCATGCCCTCATCATTAAAATACATCCATGATAAGAAAACATCATCAAAATATTCGTTATAATCAGGCAATACAAACTCCAATATAATATTCAAAGAACCTGAGATTATAGCCAGTTTTATTCCCTTCTCCTTCAAGGCTTTCAAAGTATCTATTGCCCCATTCATCAATTTGACTTTATTGACTCTTAAAGCCCTAAAAAAATCTTCCTTCTTAGCCCCTTTATCTATCCACATCTGGATATCATGATTAGCCCAATCAAGATAGGTGATTTCACCATTATAATATTTCTGCCTTGTTTCTTCTCTTTTCTTGATGTCTGTCTTAAGATACTCATGGAATAATTGCCATGAAAAAACAATATTATCTACTAATGTCCCATCAACATCAAAGCACACTAATTTATATTTTGAAATTCTGACCACCACTCTAACTCAAACCAGCCCATATTATAATAATCTTTCTAAGATATTTTGCAAAACTTTAAATATCAAAAAGTTCAATTAAGGATATATGGGTAAAAAATCTGAGTTATTGGCTGAACAAAGGACACATCTGGCTCAGATAAGGACAGAGCTTGCTTACAAACGAACAATAAATGCAGACCTAAGGACATCTGCCACCATGATACTTTTTGGAATAGCATTCATCGGATTTTCAAAGGATAGATGGGACTTTTTCTTCATATCAGGCATATGTGCCATAATTGTAGGGATCATATTCATTGTTACTGGAGCAAAAGAATGGGTTAAACACTCAAATAGGATCCAGGATGCCAAAGAGTTCTTTGAAAAATTGACCTCATCTAAAAAGGACAGATGATTTAAGTTATTTAGATTAAATGATTACAATATTAAAAGAGCAAAAGTTTTAAATAGCTATACAAAAAACCTTAGATAAACAATTTAGGAGGGGATTTATATGACAATAGTAGGATTTAATTTTAATTCGATTAGCGTTAAAAAGGAAAAATCTGCAAGCGGCAAGATAAGTGTAAGCAATAATGTTTCTATATCAAAAATAGAGGAAACTACATTTCCAGTAGGAAAAGATAAACAAGCTGCCCTAAAATTCAGCTTCGAGTTTGCATCAACATATGAGCCAAAGATAGGCGACATCACGCTTGGTGGAGAGATTCGTTTTATCGATGATAACAAGAAGATAAAAGAGATATTGGATAACTGGAAAAAAGAAAAGAAAGTCAATAGTGATATCATGAAAGATATCTTAAACATGATATTAGCAAGAGGCAATATACTGGCGCTTATATTAAGTCAGGAAGTGAATTTGCCGCCTCCGATACCTTTGCCTAAAGTAAATGTAAAAGAAGCTGAAGAAAAGAAATAAGCTCTTTTTCTTTATTATTTTTAAACAAAAATTTTATAAAGATAGAACAGTTCTCTCAAGCAGTAAAAATGCCAGAAAAAGAGATAAGACTAAAAGTTGCAGAAGCTATCCAGGACGATGTAAATAAAGGTATTGTCAGGATGGACACTTCATTTATGCAGGAAGTTGGCGTTAGAGTAGGTGACATTATAAGCTTAAAGGGCGAAAGAGAGACAGTTGCCATCGTAGACAGAGCTTATCCTGGTGATATAGGCCTGAATATCATAAGGATGGACGGCATCATACGAAAAAATGCTAAAACAGGTATCGGTGAACTGATAGCTATTAAAAAAGCTGATTTCAAAGAAGCAAAAAAGGTTATCCTTGCGCCTACAAAAAAAGATATAATGATCAGAGCTCCTCCTGAGATGTTTAAACAGGGTCTGCTTGGAAGAGCGCTTAATAAAGGAGATATTGTTGCTATGGGCGGCCAAAGAAGAAGACGTTCTGCAATGAGTGACAGCCCTTTCTTTGAAGACATATTCAGTATTCTTGACGAAAGCCCATTAGCAGGCTTTGGGTTCGGAGACTTAAAATTCATAGTAGCTGATACTGCCCCTAAACAAGCAGTTATAGTGACAGAACATACAGAGGTCGTCTTTAACCCTGAAGCTGTAGAGATATCTGAAGAAACCAGCGTAGAAGTGACTTATGAAGATATTGGCGGACTGGATGAAGAGATAAAAAAGATCAGAGAGATGGTAGAACTGCCACTAAAACATCCGGAAATATTTGAAAGATTAGGTATTGAGCCTCCAAAAGGAGTCTTATTGCATGGTCCTCCTGGAAACGGAAAAACATTGTTAGCTAAAGCAGTCGCTAATGAGACAAACTCACACTTCATCCTTATAAATGGCCCAGAGATCATGTCAAAATATTACGGCCAGTCTGAAGAAAATCTTAGGAAAAAATTCGAAGAAGCACAAAAAAATGCTCCAAGTATCATATTTATAGATGAGATCGATGCTATCGCTACAAAAAGAGAAGAGACTAAAGGCGAAGTAGAAAAAAGAGTTGTTGCACAGCTTCTTACAAATATGGATGGCCTGCAAAGCAGAGGCAAAGTTGTTGTTATAGCTGCTACAAATGTTCCTAATCTACTAGATCCTGCATTAAGAAGGCCTGGAAGGTTTGACAGGGAAATTGAGATAGGCGTCCCTGGAAAAGAAGGCAGATTAAACATATTAAAGATCCACACAAGAAATATGCCCCTATACACAAAAGACAGGGCAGTAACAGAACTGAAAGATATAGAGAATAACTATAAAGAAGTGATCTTCTCTTTGATCAACCAGATCAATGGAAATATAACTAAAAAAAGCATAGAAACAAAAATCCAGAGATATCTTAAAGACCACCCTGATAAGAATGCATTATTCAAAGATATTGAATTAGATGTCCTATTGAAATATCTGCAAAAAGTATTTGCAGATGATAACATAGTTGTTTTGGATGAAATTTCAAATATAACTCATGGTTTTGTCGGTGCAGATCTTGCAGCTTTAGCAAAAGAAGTTGCAATGGTAGTCATTAGAAGGGTTCTTCCTGATTTAAAGCTTAAAGAAGAAGGGACCATCCCTCAAGAATTATTAGAGAAATTACTCATCACCCAAAAAGATTTTAAAGAAGCATTAAAGGTAGTAAGGCCTTCTGCATTAAGAGAAGTGTTGATAGAAAGGCCAAATGTCAAATGGGCTGATGTTGGTGGACTGGATAATGTTAAACAGGAATTGATCGAAGCAGTTGAATGGCCATTGAAACATCCACAAAGCTTTACAAGGATGGGTGTAAAACCACCTAAAGGAATATTGATCTATGGTGCCCCCGGAACAGGAAAAACATTATTGGCAAAGGCTGTTGCAAATGAGGCAGAAGCTAATTTTATTTCAATAAAAGGGCCTGAATTATTCTCAAAATGGGTCGGTGAATCAGAAAAAGCAGTAAGAGAAGTCTTCAAAAAAGCGAGACAGACCTCTCCTACCATAATATTTTTTGACGAAATTGACGCTTTAGCCCCTAGGAGAGGATCTTATGATAGCGGTTCACATGTAACTGAAACAGTAGTCAATCAGCTATTGACAGAGATGGATGGTTTGGAAGAGATGCATGATGTTGTGATCATTGCTGCATCCAATAGGCCAGATATAATAGACACTTCATTGCTTAGGCCAGGAAGATTTGACAGGTTGATATTAGCTCCTGCCCCGGATGAAAAAGCACGTTTTGAGATATTTAAAGTGCATACAAAAAATATGCCTCTTAAGATCGATAAAGAAGAGATAAAAGAGATAGAGAAAGAATTGAAAGATAATCAGGTTAATATTGTTAAAAAGATGAGTGAAGGACAGGCTGTATCCCAATCAGAAGTGAACAAACTAAATAAAAAAGTAAAAACAGCAAAAGAGATGGATGATAGGGATATGTTCCTATATGTCTTAGCAAAAAAAACAGAAGGTTATGTCGGAGCAGATATCGAAGCTGTATGCAGAGAAGCTGCCATACTGGCCTTAAGAAAGAATATAGATGCTAAAGAGGTTACACCTAAGTTCTTTGATGATGCTATAAAAAAGGTAAGGCCTTCTATAACTGAAGATATAGAAAGAGTCTATGAAGAGTTAGGCGAAAAGTTCTCATCTGCAAAAGGAAACCAGATGAAACAGGAAATGCCTAGTTATTTCGGATAAATTATTTCTTATTAAACAAAAACTTTATAATATAGTTAACTTTAATTAGAGCTGAGGTGATTCCAATGGGATGCTGTGGAGGAGGAAAAAAGAAGACTAAAAAATAAGTCTTTCTTTTTTCTATTTTAATGATGGCAGATTCAGGAGATAAAGTCAGGATTATCACAAAAGATGAAACAGTTGAAGGCATATTGATGCCCAACGAAGAGACTGATTCTATAATTATAAAGCTGGACAGCGGATATAATATTGGGATTGAAAAAGATAAGATAAAAAAGATCGATGTTATCCAGAAGAGAAAAGCTGCCAAAACAAAAAAAGAAAAAGTAAAGATAAATAAAAATCTTCCGACTATCTCAATATTACATACAGGTGGAACAATCGCTTCTAAAGTTAACTATGAAACAGGCGGAGTAATAGCCCAATTCTCAGCAGAAGACCTTATTGGCATGTTTCCAGAAATGGCTAAGATAGCAAACATTGAAACAGAATTAGTTGCTAATATGATGTCAGAAGATATTATGTTCAAACATTATCAGATGATAGCTAAATCCATCCAAAAACATATTTCAAAAGGTGTTAAAGGTATCATTATCGGCCACGGAACAGATACATTAGCTATTACAGCTGCTGCATTATCATTTATATTTGAAAATTTGCCAATTCCAATTATCTTGGTCGGAGCCCAAAGAAGCTCTGATAGAGGCAGCTCAGATGCAGGAATGAATCTTATCTGTGCTGCTGAGTTTATCGCTAAAACAAACTTTACTGGAGTAGCCATATGTATGCATGAAAATATGGATGATGATTCATGCTTAATACTACCTGCAACAAAAACAAGAAAATTACATACATCAAGAAGAGATGCATTTAAAGCTGTTAATGACGAACCGATAGCAAGGATTGATTATAAGACAAAAAAGATTGAATTTCTTAAAGAATATCCGAAAAAAACAAACACCCAGTTGATTGTAAAAGACAAATTTGAAGAAAAAGTTGCAATTGTAAAAACATATCCAAATATGTTTCCGGATTTATTTGACTCACTGACAAAAAACAAGTATAAAGGGATGATATTAGAATCAACAGGTATAGGCCAGGCTCCAACAAATATTCCTGAAAATATCCCTAACTATGAAGCATTAAAGAGATTCATAAAAGAAGGGGGAGTTGTTATCCTAACCTCACAATGCATCTTTGGAAGAGTCCATGCAGATATCTACACAAACTGTAGAAGACTGAAAGATATTGGGATAATATTTGGAGAAGACATGTTAACAGAAACAGCCTTCATAAAACTAGCATGGCTATTAGGCAACTACAAAGACAAAGAAGAGATAAAAAAGCTGACAACTACTGATTTAAGAGGAGAGATCAACGAAAGGATTCTCACAGATGAGTTTTTAGAGTAAAATACTTAAATAACCTCTATTTCTATACAATCTATGGATTATAAACAATTGGGCTTCAGATGCGGCATCGAGATACATCAGCAGATGGAAGGCCATAAGCTATTCTGTGATTGCCCTACTCTAAATTCCACAAAAGAACCTGATATAAAAGTAATCAGAAGATTAAGGGCGGTGGCTGGAGAAACTGGAGAAGTTGACATAGCTGCAATGCATGAGATGGAAAAGGGCAAACAATTTACATATGTTTCAAATTCTGAAGATACGTGCTTAGTCGAATATGATGATGAACCTCCTCATCCGATTAACCAGAAAGCATTGAAAGTAACATTACAGGTAGCTAAACTTCTAAATGCTAGGGTGGTTGATGAGATACAGGTCATGAGAAAAACAGTTGTGGACGGATCAAATACATCCGGATTCCAAAGAACAGCTTTAGTGGCAAGAGACGGCTATATCGAAACGATAAAAGGAAAGGTCAGGATCCCAACAATCTGTTTAGAAGAAGAAGCTGCTCAAAAATTAAAAGAAGATAAAGATACAATTATCTATAAGCTAGACAGATTAGGAATACCTTTGATTGAAATAGCGACAGAACCAGATATAATAGACCCAGAACATGCTAAAGAAGTAGCATATTACATAGGCATGGCATTAAGATCAACAGGAGATTGTAAAAGGGGCATCGGAACGATAAGGCAAGATGTAAATATATCCATAAAAGGTCACCCAAGAGTTGAGATAAAAGGTTTTCAGGATATAAGATCGATCGTGAAAACAATAGATAATGAAGTCAAAAGACAACAAAAAGAAAAAGATGGAAAACCGCATGTGAGAAAAGCTGAATCAGATTTTACAACATCTTTCTTAAGGCCTATGCCTGGCGCTGCAAGGATGTATCCTGAAACCGACATCTCATTAATAAAGATAACCAAAAGAGAACTGGATCAGATTGGGATTCCTGAATTGATATCAGACAAGACCGAAAAATTAGTTGAAAAATACAATATAACAAAAGATCTGGCACATGGTCTCGCAAAAACAAACAAATTGAAAACGTTTGAAAACTTTACAAAAAAATTCAAAAATGTTAAACCTGCTTTTATAGCATCTACTTTAGTATCAACAGTTAAAGAAGTCAAAAGAAAGTTCAACATAGATGTTGACAAGCTGACAGATACTGAATTCGAAGAGATATTTGACTATCTAGATCAAGGTAAGATAAATAAAGATGTTGTCATGGATGTTATAATAGACTATACAAATGGTAAATTTGATCTTAACAAATATGTTTCTGCTTCTGACGAAGATCTAGAAGAAGAAATAAAAGAAATAATCAAACAAAAACCTGGTTTAAACCCGAGTGCATATATGGGTTTGATCATGGCCAAGTTCAAAGGAAAGATTGACGGCAAAAAAGCCATGGAAATTCTGAAGAAGAATAGTTAAACAGATTTATTCCCTGTTCTATTATTTCTGATATAATTAACACCTGCTTTAAATAATCTATAAGAAAGGCTTGCGGTTGTTAAGCCTAGAATAGTGCCGCCCATCAATAAAACAGATTCTTTCCAATTACTACTATCAAAATTTCCATTAAATATGTGATAAGCTTTATCTGCAATCATATAAGTTAGTTTAACACCAAAATTATAAAAATCGCCAATAGCACCGCCGGCGTGAGCCATAATTATACCTGATCCTGCCAACGCAAGTGGCACAGACTTTCTTTTTTTAGCCTCTGCTACTAAATATATTCCGATTGGAGTTAAAGAATAAGGTGCAACAGCAGTGATCAACCTGCCAATATCTGAACCATATTCTCTTGCACTCATATACCCGCCAATAAAAGGCGTCATTAACTTTGATTCAACACCAGGTATAAGGCTCCATAGATCTCCTAAAAATAATCTGTTTATAACTAGCTCGCTATTTGTTCCGCCAGTTAGCTTATTTGCTGCAGCATGCAACATTTCATGAGGCAGTACACTAATGCCAATTGATATAGGTGTCGATAATGCCTCTAAACTATCTCTCCTAAGTTGTGATCCCTTGAAGATGCCAGAATAATCCATATCTTCCATAATTTCTGAGTAAGGAACCCTAAACGGATCTCTAACAATATCTCTAAATGTTTCTTCAACTTTTTCTTCAATCTTTTTAGTTTTCTTATTCTTTCTACGTTTTCCCCTATTCTTATTGACCATATAAAGTAATAATCTAGATAGATATTTAAATTTTATCACTTTAAGGTAGTTTTCAAGCTCAGACTAAATAAAACAACAATAAGATTGTACAAATTAAAAATAACAGATACATAATAATTCTTAAAAATTTTATATAAACAAAAAAGTTTATAAACTATTATTCTAAAAATATGAATAAGAGGTGGTAACTATTAAAAAAATAACATTCTTAATGATAGTGATTATATTATCAAGCTGTGTGACAGCTTTAGAATTAAAAGATTATCCTTATCCATTTGTACAGAATAATGCGCTAAACTCATTGGTTGTTGTAGGAGAAAAAGCATCTTCTGCAGACAGCATAGGCGCTGCAAATATCCTTGCAAAATTGGCTCAGGGAGGAATCTGCTTAAAAAAAGATGCTGATTCATTCAGGATTGAAGCAGGAGACGATCATTTCCAGTCCATAAGTACCATCAGCGGCCTTGTTGATCAGGTCGGAGAAAACCAATTAAGAGTCCTGGAATCTGGAATATTCAACACAGGCAGAGGATCTACACGATACAAACAATATATCTCACTTCCTGGAGAAAGAGTAAGATTTGCCATAGACCCAGATGACGAAACCGACATACCTAATCTATATCTGAAATTTACAGACAACAGCAAAGCCTATTATTATACATTGATATTTGATGAACCAGTCAGCAGCGAAAATGATGCAAATGATTGCTTATCTGATTTTGAAGGAAGGACATTAGTGATGTTAGGCAAAACAGTATCGATAATAAAAGCAGAGCACCTTGCCCAGGATAGTGTCAAGCTAACATTGATGACAGGAGCAATCAGAGATAGGCTTGAAGAAGGACAGACAAAAACATATGATATTGATGGAAAAAAATATGATATAACCCCTATATTGATTACAGATACAGAACCCTTCCAGGTAAAATTTACTATAAATGACGAAACAACCAAATCACTACAAGAAACTCAAGTACATAACCTAAATGACGGACTTGAGATAGGTATCAGTGAGATATTAGCTAATGAAGCAGGGGATGCTGGACAGGATATGGTAGAGTTCTATTTATCAGCCGATAAGATAGTGTTAAAAGATACAAATATCACTGATTTGACCTCTTCAGATAATTTAGAAGTGGACAACATAGAAGTAAGCGGTGCAGAAATAATAATAGAAGGCACTGACGAAGGGATAAGTACTGGAAATATATTAAAGATATATAAGATAATGGTAAATTATACTGCACAGGATGATTTTTATGCACCTGGAGGAAAAGGCCTGTCTAATGTGATTGACGATAAAAACGCCATTTTTTTACAAGGATTTGATTTTATATTTGCAGGAGTAGAAAGAGGAAATTCAGACATAGTAAAAATCTTACCTGACAACGATAATAACTATAAGATGACATTTACTAATATAAACGGAGATGATATCACATTTGACCTGTTCGGATATGATAACAGATACATCCTTGGAAAAAAAGACACCACAAACAGAGATCTGATAGTGAACGAAAACACTACAATAAATGAAAAGGACTATTTTATCATAGCATCCCAGGATTACTCATATGTATTAGAATATACTAACATAGACAAAGGCAATGACGTTCTCGAATTTAAAGATTTAGGTACTGATAAAAAGATTAAAGTACCGTATGATAATAATGCAATTGCTGATAATGGTGGAATCGATGGATACATCAATATAGACGGCTATACATTTGGAGTAGCTGTTCAGGCTAATGAACAAGACATAAGGGTGGATCTGGATTCAGATGGTAATGTAGAAGCTTACCAAGTCATTACATTCAAGACAAAAACTGGAACAGAGATAATAATCAATGACACTACAAACAATACATTCAGACTATATGCCAAAGAAAGGCTAAGCAGCCTTGATGGTACAGTATTTGATACTGATGGGATGGATGAAGACAGAAAAGACGGCATTAAAGCAGGAGTTTACTGGGACTCTGCAAATAATGAATTAGACATAAACACAACAGCCATCCAGGGTGTCGACATAGCTTTCCTGCAAGTAGGTGATCTTAATATGGAAAAAGGAGGAGCTTACTTCAGTACAGGCTTAACAAGAGATTGGACAGCTAGCCAGGGTAATCTTACAATAACAAACTATGATGAACAAGGATTCTATGACCTAAGGGTTGTTGGTAGAGGTGTAACAATATTAGACTTGATGGAAAGTCCATGCAGCAGCACAATAGATATTGGTGGAGAACTGACAAAATTAGACTCAGAATTGACACTGGATGACAAAGAACTAAACAATATTATAATAATTGGTGGTCCTTGTGCCAATTCGCTCGCTGCTGAATTAGCTGCAATGGGAAGGATAAAAAATTGTGAAGAAGCAGTAGCAGAAAGCATGCCAGGTGAGGCTTATATTGATTTAGTCGAAAATGCTTTTGCAGATGGAAAACACGCAATAGTAGTCCAGGGATATACCTCAGATGACACAAGAAAGGCAGCATATTTACTACAGAACTACGAAGCATATAAAGAGAAATTAAATGCCAGATCGATAAAAGTTAAAGGAGATTCTATTACCTCGCCGGTAATAGGATAATCTATTTCTTTTTTTTAACATAAGATTTAAATATGTTCACCTTACTCCCAAAAAAAGATAATAACTAGGAGGTTGGTTTATATGACAAGATATGTTTATGCTTTTGAAGAAGGCAAGAAAGAGATGAAAGAATTATTAGGTGGCAAAGGTGCCAATCTAGCCGAGATGACTAACTTAGGGATCCCGGTTCCTCCAGGATTTACGATAACAACTGAAGCTTGTGACCAGTATAATAAACTAGGATTAAAATATCCCGAAGATATGTGGAAACAAGTTGAAGAAAAACTAGCAGAATTAGAGAAAAAGATGAGTGCTAAACTCGGAGATCCTGAAAATCCATTATTAGTTTCTGTAAGATCAGGGGCGGCTGTATCGATGCCAGGCATGATGGATACAGTTCTTAACTTAGGATTGAATGATAAATCTGTTGAAGGGTTAGCAAAGAAAACAGGTAATGAAAGATTTGCTTATGATGCTTATAGAAGGTTCATCAATATGTTTGGAGATGTTGTAATGGGTGTTGAGCACAAACATTTTGAAGAAGTATTAGACAAAGCAAAAGAGACAAAAGGAGTAGAATTTGATACTGATCTGGAAGCTGAAGACCTAAAAAAAGTTTGTCAAGGTTACAAAGAAGTTGTACAAAGACATACTGGAAAAATGTTTCCCAATGACCCTAAAGAACAGCTTAAATTGTCAATAAACGCTGTTTTTGATTCTTGGGGTTGTAAACGAGCTATTGCTTACAGAAAAATCAATAACATATCTGGATTAATCGGAACAGCAGTCAATGTTCAGACAATGGTCTTTGGTAATATGGGAGATACATCAGGAACTGGAGTTTTCTTTACGAGAAATCCATCCACAGGAGCCAATGAATTTTATGGAGAATATCTAATAAACGCTCAGGGAGAGGATGTTGTAGCAGGTATAAGGACACCTGAACCAATAACTAAATTAAAAGAAGTAATGCCAGAAAACTATGATGAATTGGTTAAGATCTATAAAAAAGTCGAAAACCATTACAAAGACATGCAGGATATGGAATTTACAATCCAAGAAAATAAATTATATATCTTACAGACCAGAGCTGGAAAAAGAACAGCACATGCAGCTGTTAAGCTTGCAATAGATATGGTAGCAGAAGGTTTAATAGATAAAAAAACTGCAATTTTAAGAGTTCCTCCTGAACAGCTTGACCAATTATTGCATAAACAGTTAGATCCTATAGCCAAAGGTAAAGCTGATGTGATAGGTAAAGGCCTTCCAGCATCACCAGGTGGTGCTGTTGGAAAGATCGCATTTACTGCAGACAGAGCTGTCGAAATGGCAGAAAAAGGAGATAAGGTTATTCTAGTTAGAGTCGAAACTTCGCCAGAAGACATCCAGGGAATGCATGCTGCACAAGGAATCTTGACTGCAAGAGGAGGTATGACATCTCACGCTGCTGTTGTAGCAAGAGGTATGGGCACTTGTTGTGTTGCTGGCTGTGCTGATGTTAGTATCAGTGAACAGAAATGTGAAATGAAGGCTAAGGGTCAAGTTTTCAAAGAAGGAGATTATATAACATTAGACGGAACTGCAGGAGAAGTTTACAAAGGGCAGATCCCGACCATAGATCCTGAATTGAAAGGGGAATTTGGAACTTTGATGGAATGGGCTGATGAGTTCAGAAGATTAAAGATTAAGACTAACGCAGAAACTGAGCAAGACATTAAAGTTGCTTTGCGTTTTGGAGCAGAAGGTATTGGTTTAGCAA